>CBFGOD010000280.1:0-6137 GCA_965650295.1 uncultured Shinella sp.
CCGACCTCTGGCACCTGCCGAACGGCCAGACGCTGCGCGTCTTCGCCACCGCCCGCCCGCAGGGCGGCGCGACCTGGGTCTTCGAGAACCTGACGGAAAAAGTCGATCTCGAAACGCGCTACAACACGCTGGTGCAGGTACAGGACGAGACGATCGACCATCTGGCCGAAGGCGTGGCCGTGTTCAGTCCGGACGGACGTATCCGCCTCTCCAACCCGGCCTTCCGGGCGATCTGGGGCATCAGCGAGGCGGAAGCGAAATCCGGCACGCATATCCGCGCCATCGAGCAGGCCTGCGCGCCTTCCTACGACAAGCCGGACGGCTGGAAGCGCTTTGCGCATATGATCACCAGCTTCGACGACGAACGGCCGTCCTGCCAGGGCATGCTGGAACTGCGCACCGGCCTGGTGCTCGACTTCGCCGTCATTCCGCTGTCCAACGCCCAGACGATGCTGACCTTCGTCAACATCACCGACAGCGTGCGCGTCAGCCGCGCGCTCACGGAAAAGAACGACGCGCTGCGCAAGGCCGACGCGCTGAAGAACGATTTCGTCCAGCACGTCTCCTACGAGCTGCGCTCGCCGCTGACCAACATCATCGGCTTCGCGGACCTCCTGAAGACGCCGACCATGGGCGAGCTCAACGACCGCCAGTCGGAATATGTCGACCACATCGCGACCTCCTCGGCCGTTCTGCTCACGATCGTCAACGACATCCTCGATCTCGCGACCGTCGATGCCGGTATCATGGAACTCGACTATACCGAGATCAACCTGACGGACCTGCTCGACGACGTGTCGATGCAGTTCGCCGACCGGCTGCACGAGGCGCAGGTGACGCTGGAAATCACCGCACCCGACAATCTCGGCACCATCATCGCCGACCAGCAACGCCTGAAGCAGATCCTCATCAAGCTGCTCGGCAATGCCGCGAATTTCGCCCCGGCGCACAGCTCGATTGGCCTGCGCTGCTGGCGCGAGGGTGTCGATCTCGTCTTCACGGTCTCCGATCGCGGGCCAGGCATTCCGCAGGACGTGCTGAAGACGGTGTTCAACCGCTTCGAAAGCCACGGCCGCCAGGGCGGCGCCGGCCTCGGCCTCTCCATTGTCGAGAGCTTCGTCAGCCTGCACCACGGCACCGTCTCCATCGACAGCCAGGAGGGCCGCGGCACGAATGTGACCGTGCGCATTCCCTCGGCGACGATGACTTCCTTCGCAGCCGCGGAATAGAAGGCCAGCATGGCACTCGATATCCTCCTCGCCGACGAAGCCGCGACCATCCGTTTCGGCGAGGACATGGCGCTGGCGGCCAAGCGCGGTGACTACATCGCGCTTTCGGGTGACCTCGGCGCCGGCAAATCAACTTTTTCGCGCGCGCTGATTCGTGCCATCGCCGATGACGCCATGCTCGAAGTGCCGAGCCCGACCTTCACGCTGGTCCAGACCTACGACCTACGCGTGCCGGTCGCCCATTTCGACCTCTACCGCATCGCCGATGCCGTCGAGATCGACGAGCTCGGTTTCGACGAAGCATTGTCTGACGGCATCTGCCTCGTCGAATGGCCCGAAAAGGGTTTTGGCGCGCTTCCAGCGGACGGCATCACGCTGACCTTCATCCATGAGGGCGATGGGCGACGTGTGGCCATCGACGGTCCGGCACCGGCCTTGAGCCGGATTCGGCGGTCGCTGGCGATCCGAACCTTTCTCGACGAAAGCGGCTACCAAGCCGCGACGCGCCGCCACCTCACGGGTGATGCCTCGGTGCGCGCCTACGAGCATATTTACGCCGGCGACCAGCGTTTCGTGCTGATGGACGCACCGCGCCATACGCCGGGGCCGATCCTTGCGCAGGGCAAATATTACCAGCAGATCGCCCATATCGCCGAGGACGTGAAACCCTTCATCGCCGTCGGCCGGCATCTCGTCGCGCGCGGCCTGCGTGCGCCGGAAATCTATAAGGCGAATATCGAGCAGGGCATCCTGCTGATCGAGGACCTCGGCAGCGAGGGCGTTCTCGACGTGAACGGCGTGCCCATCGCGGAGCGCTACCGCGAGAGTGCGGCGTGTCTCGCCCATATGCACGGGCAAGCATTTGCGCGCGACCTGCCGGTGGCTGAAGGCATCGTGCATCACGTGCCGGATTTCGACCGGGATGCCATGCAGATCGAGGTGAGCCTGCTCACCGACTGGTATCTGCCCTGGAAACGCGGCACGCCGGCCAGCGATGACGAGCGCCAGGCCTATATCGCCATCTGGGACGATCTGATCGCCAGCCTCTCGAGCGCCGAGCACAATCTGCTGCTGCGCGATTTCCATTCGCCCAACATCATCTGGCGTCCCGAGGCTTCCGGCACCGATCGCGTCGGCATCATCGATTTCCAGGATGCGATGATCGGCCCCTCGGCCTATGACGTCGCCTCGCTGGTGCAGGATGCCCGGGTCGACATGCCGGAGGGCGTGGCAGACAACGTGCTCGACCACTATCTGTCGCTGCGCGCAGACAATGCGGGCTTCGACCGGACGCGTTTCCTGCGCGACTGGCACGTCATGGCGGCGCAGCGCAATTGCAAGCTCGTCGGCATCTGGGTGCGGCTGATGCAGCGTGACGGCAAGCCGGACTATATGCGCCACATGCCGCGCACCTTCCGCAACCTGACGCGGGCGCTTTCCCATCCCGACCTCGCCCCCTTGCGCGACTGGTGCGAAAAGGCTGGAATCCTCGCGACCGAATCATAGTCGCAGGATAAAGATGAAGATCGAAGACGCCATGGTGCTGGCCGCCGGCCTTGGAACGCGCCTGCGCCCCATCACCGATACGATGCCGAAGCCGCTGGTGCCGATCGCCGGCAAGCCGATGATCGATTACGGGCTGGATGCGCTGGCGGAGGCGGGCGTCAAGCGCGCGGTGGTCAACGTGCACCATTTCGCCGACCAGATGACGGCGCATCTGGCAAACCGCAGCCAGCCCGAGATCATCCTGTCCGACGAAACGGCGCAGCTGATGAATTCCGGCGGCGGGCTTGCGAAAGGCCTGAAGCTGCTCGGCCGCGCCCCCGTGCTCGTGATGAATGCCGATCTCTTCTGGATCGGCGAAAAGCCGGGCGAAAAGACCAACCTTCAGCGCCTTGCCGAAACCTTCGACCCTGACCGCATGGACATGCTCATGCTCTGCGTGCGGCTGGAGGACACGACGGGCCATAACGGCAAGAAGGATTTTTCGATGGGTGCAGACGGGCAGCTCACCCGCTACAGCGCGGAAAACGGCAATCCGGTCGTCTATGCCGGCGCCATCGCGATGATGTCCGCGCTTCTCGACGACGCCCCCGCCGATGCCTTCAACCTCAACATCTATTTCGACCGCGCCATCGAGAAAGGCCGGCTGTTCGGCCTGATGCTTAGGGGACACTGGATCACCGTCGGCACGCCTGATGCCATCGATGCGGCGGAAGCCGTCATCGGCCGTTTCCAAGAGGCGGCGGCGTGACCAGTGCCCGCGGTGGCCGCATCTTTTCGATCCCGGCGAGCCTGCCCTTCCTGAAGACGGTGGCGGCAAGCCTCATCGACGGCCGCCTCGTGCCCGGCTTCACCTATGATCCCGACGATCCGCTGGCGCTGGCCGACGTGACGATCTACGTGCCGACGCGGCGTTCGGCCCGCGTGCTGCGCTCGGAATTCGTCGATCTCTTCGGCGGCAAATCGGCGATCCTGCCGGTCATCCGGGCGCTGGGCGAGACCGATGACGACAGCGGCTTCTTCGACGAGGTGGCGCCGGCTTTGCTCGACATGGCCGAACCACTGTCCGGCCCGGCGCGCCTCATCGAGCTTGCCCGTCTCGTGCTCGCCTGGCGCAACAGCCTGCCCGCCGCCGTGACCTCCGTGCATGCCGAAAGCCCGCTCGTCGCACCCGCAAGCCCGGCCGATGCCGTCTGGCTTGCCCGCAATCTCGCCGAGATCATCGACGCGATGGAAACGGAAGAGCTGGACTGGGACGCACTCGACGGCCTCGACGTTTCCAACCATGCGCTCTGGTGGCAGCTCACCGCCGAATTCCTGAAGATCGCCAGCGAGTTCTGGCCGGCGCGCCTGGCGGAACTTGGCCGCTCCTCGCCGTCGCTCCGGCGCAATGCGACGCTGCATGCCGAAACCGAGCGCTACCGCCATTCGCCGCCGACAGGTCCTGTTATCATCGCCGGCTCGACCGGCTCCATTCCCGCAACCGCCGGGCTGATCGCCGCCGTGGCGAAGCTGCCGAACGGTGTCGTCATTCTGCCGGGCCTCGACCGCTTCATGTCGGATGCCGAATGGCTGCTGGTCGGCCATCAGGGTGGCGCGCCGGGCGGGCAGAAGCCGGATGCCGCGGCGCGCAGCCATCCGCAATACGGCCTGCACCGCCTGCTCACCCGCATGGGCGCGACGCGCAACGATGTGGACCCGCTCGGCTCTCCCCTTGACGATCTGGAATACCGTACGAAACTCCTCTCCAGCGCCTTCCTGCCGACGCAGGCGACGGCCGGCTGGGGCGAGGTGCGCGGCGCGCTCGATCCCGAGCGGATGGCCGCGGCGTTTCGCGACGTCTCCCTCGTCGAGGCGGCCAATGAGCGCGAGGAAGCGCTGGCGATCGCCATTACGCTGCGGCTTGCACTGGAAGAGAGCGACGATGCCCAGGCGGCCTTGATCACGCCGGACCGGAAACTCGGCCGGCGTGTCGCCGCCGAGCTTGCCCGCTTCGGCATCGAGGCGGATGATTCGGCCGGTACGCCGCTACTCTCCACACCGCAGGGCACCCTGCTCCGGCTCCTCGCCGAAGCGGCGCTGCGGCCCGGTGACCCGGTGCCGCTCGTCGCGCTGCTGAAACATCAGCTCACCCGCTTCGGCCTTCCCGTCAATGACCTGCGTACGGCTGTAACCGCGCTGGAGCTGACGGCATTGCGCGGCGGTACGGCGGAGATCGATATTTCCACGCTGGAGCCGCTGCTGGAGGCCGCCCTCGAGCGACAGGCCGGGGATCGCCACCCGCCGGTCTGGCGCACCGCGCTGCCGGAGACGGCGATCCCGCTCGCGCAGGACCTGACGCGCCGCGTCGCCGCCGCCGTCGAACCGCTGGCCGGCCTGCTGGTGCAGGAGACCCGCACGGGGCGGCGTTTCTCCTCGAAACTGCCGCTGTCCGACTGGGCCGAACGCACCGGCCGCGCGCTGGAAGCGGTGGCGGTGGACGAACGCGACAATCTCGCCGCCCTCTGGTCGGGCGAGGCGGGCGACAGCCTCGCCAATCTCCTGAAAAGCGTAATGGAGACGGACGGGCAGATCGAGGCCGACGGGCCGCAATGGTGCGATATCATCGAGGCGCTGGCGGCGAGCGAAAGCGTCAAGCCGCGCTCGATGCGCCATCCCCGCGTCTTCATTTTCGGCGCGCTCGAATCGCGCCTGCAAAGCGTCGATACGGTCGTGATCGGCGGGCTGAACGAGGGCACCTGGCCGGGACAGGCGGCGAACGATGCCTTCCTCTCGCGCATCATGAAGGTGGAGATCGGCCTGGAGCCGCCGGAGCGGCGCATCGGCCAGCTCGGCCACGATTTGCAGATGGCCGCCGCCACGCCGAAACTTGTGCTGACCCGTGCATTGCGCAACGGCACCGCGCCAACCGTTGCCTCACGCTGGCTCCAACGTTTGCTCGCCGTTGGTGGCCCGACGCTGGCCGCCGATCTGCGCAGCCGCGGCAGAAACCTCATCGACTGGGCAGGCGATATCGACCGGAGCGCCAGCGTGCCGACCGCACCGCGCCCCGCGCCGAAACCGCCGGCGGATTTGCAGCCGAAGAAATACTCCTTCAGCGAGATCGGCCGCCTGCGCCGCGATCCCTATGCCATCTATGCCCGCCATATCCTGCGGCTGCACCCGATCTCGCCCTTCAATCTCGATCCCGGCCCGGCCGAACGCGGCTCGCTTTACCACCGTATCGTCGACCGTTTCGTGCGCGCGGAGGGCAGCGGCGAACCGCTGACCCTCATAACCCATATCCTCGACGAGGAATTCGACGCCATCGCGCTGCCGCCGCATATCGACGCCGTCTGGCGGCCGCGTTTTGCCGCCGTCGCCCGTGCTTTCGTCGACTGGCACCTGAAGCGTGCGCCCGGTGTG
>CBFGOD010000281.1:0-6133 GCA_965650295.1 uncultured Shinella sp.
CAGGATGCGGGGGCCGAGCGGAATGGGCGTCACGAAATCGAGATTGCGCAGAAGCGTGCGTTCCTCATCCGAAAACCCGCCTTCCGGGCCGACGAGCAGCGCCAGCTTGCGCTCCTTGATCCCGTGCAGCACCGGCAGCGGGTTCTGGCTGCCATGGCCCTCGTCGCAGAAGATGATGCGGCGCTCGCGCGGCCAGTCGGCCAGCAGGTCCTCCAGCTTGCGCGGCGCGGCAACGGTGGGGATGGCGAGGATGCCGCATTGTTCGGCCGCTTCGGTCGCGTTCGCCTCCAGCCGCTCGATGCTGGTGATCTTGCCTTGCACATGCTGGGTCATGACGGGTTGCAGCACGCCGGCGCCCATCTCGACGGCCTTCTGCACGAGATAATCCAGCCGGCCGACTTTCAGTGGCGCGAAGATATAGTGCAGGTCCGATGGCGCCGGTTGTGGCCGGGTCTGCTCGACCGGCGTCAGAAGCAGGCGCTTGCGGGTCGGCAGTGACAGCGTGGCATGCCACTCGCCGTCGCGCCCGTTGAACAGCAGCACGGCATCGCCGTCGCCCATGCGCAGCACATTGGTGAGATAGTGGAAATGGTCTTTCGATGCTTCGAAGGCCTGGCCCTCGGCAAGGGCGTCGCCGACGAACAGGCGCTGCATCCGGTAGTTCGCACGCATGATCTTGATCTCAGGTGAAGAGCGCGTTGAGCGCGAGGAAGACGAGGGCCGAGAGCATGGCCGAAACGGGCAAGGTTACGATCCAGGCCGAGATGATCGTCATGAAATGCGAGCGGCGCACGAGATAGCGCCGGCGCGTCTCATCGAGATTGGCCGGGGGCTCTTCCGGCGCAATGCCGTTGCCGCGGCTGCGGATATAGTCGATGCGGCGGATCGAATTGCGTGTGTACCATTCGCGGAACAGCCCGACGCCGAAGACCGCGCCGACGGCGATATGCGTGGAGGAGACGGGGATGGCGAAGGCCGAGGCGGTCAGCACTGAGACGGCGGAGGACAGCGCCACGCAGAAGGCGCGCATCGGGTTGAGCTTGGTGATCTCGTTGCCGACGATGCGGATGAGGCGGGGACCGAAGAGCAGGAGGCCGAGCGAAATGCCGAAGGCGCCGATGATCATCACCCAGAGCGGGATCGTCATCCCGCCGCCGGTATCACCCGATCGCAGCGCCGAAACGACGCCGTAGAGCGGGCCGACGGCATTCGACACGTCGTTTGCGCCATGCGCGAAGGAGAGGAGCGCCGCCGAACAGATCAACGGAATGCGGAAGAGCACGCGCAGCGACTGGTTGCGGTTGTCGAGACCCCTAGCCGTGCGGCGCACGATGGGGCGGGTGACGACATAGGTGACGATACCGAAACCGAGGCCGATGAGCAGCGCCTCGCCGAGCGGCAGGTCGTAAAAGCCGTTCGTGCCGCCATTGGCAAGAAAGGCCGCAAAGGCACCGGCCATGACAGCGACGAGCACGGGAACCCATGTCTTGGCCGCCTCGATCTTGTCGTCGCGGTAGATGATGAATTCCTTGATGAAATATAGAAAGGCCGCCGCGATCACACCGCCGAGGATCGGCGAGACGGTCCAGCTGACGACGATGACGGCGATGGCATCCCACTGAACGCTGTGGAAGCCGCTGGCGGCCGCGCCGGCGCCGATGACGCCGCCGATGATGGAGTGGGTGGTGGAGATCGGCGCATTGGCGATCGTGGCGATGTTGATCCACAAGGCTGCGGAGACAAGTGCGGCCATCATGGCCCAGGCGAAGACTTCCGGACTTGGGAAGATGGCGCGATCGACGATGCCCGACGCGACCGTTTCAGCCACGCCCTGGCCGGCCAGAAGCGCGCCGGCAATTTCGAAGATGGCGGCGATAATGAGCGCCACGCCCATGCTCATGGCGCGCGCGCCGACGGCAGCACCGACATTGTTCGTCACGTCGTTGGCGCCGATATTCATGGCCATGTAGGCGGCCAGCGCCGCGGTGACGGCGACGACGACGACGCCAGGCGTGCCGGTGGCATAGGTGTTGGCGACGGCCATGGCGATCAAGAGGAAGACCAGGGCAATGCCGACACCCGTCCAGGACCGCAGCACGAAATGCGTGGCCTGTTCAGTGAAGGTCAGTTTTTCCAGATCCTTGTCCAGCGTCGGCTTGCGTAGCTGGACTTGAGAATTCGCCATTCATGCTGCTCCGTTATTGCCAAAAGGCAGTATCGCCTCAGGGCATCGGCGGCAATATGACGATAAGCGCTATTGCGCGCCGGCCGTTCCGATTTTGGCGGAGGGAGCGGTGCCGGAGAGGATTTTCTGCTCGAAATTCAACAGCAATGTCTTGAGGCCGGGCTCCTGCACGCGGGCGGCGGCCTCGGTGCAATCGACCCATTCGGCGCGGCGCTCGCCTTTTTCCGGAAAATTCTTGGCGATATCATCGACTTCGAGCGCAAAGACGCGCACGCGGCAGTCGAGCTTCAGCCCTTCCGGCATGCCCTTCATGTAGCGGTAGCTGCCGATCGATTCCTCGATGACCTTGCCCTTCACGCCGGCCTCTTCCCAGGCTTCGCGCGCGGCGGCGGCCGAGGCGCTCTTGCCATCCATCGGCCAACCCTTGGGAATGACCCAGCGGCCGGTATCCCGGCTGGTGATCAGCAGGACTTCGACCGCCGAACCCTTCTTCTTCAGCCGATAGCACAACGCACCATATTGCTCCTTGCAGGGTCTGCGGAACATGAGCTGGACGTCGTTGGCAATGCGGTTGAGAATGTTCAAGGTCTTCTTGTTCCTCTTGCGGCATGAATCTGCCGAGTCGTTTATCAACCATCATGCTTGCGCGAGATTTACGGCGCAAGTCAGGCTTGTGGGGGAATACCGCGTTTTTGCATGCGCAGCTGTGCAATTCTTTGCCATTCGCCGTTGCGCTCGGCGTCGCGGATTGCGACGGCGATATAGTCCATATGCGCCTGTGCGGCATTTCGTGCCGCATTTCCGTCGCCGGCCATGACGGCCGCGTAAATCGCCTCATGCTGGGCAAGAAGATGGCCGCGCGCCGTCTCGGAAGAGAAAACGAGGTGGCGGTGGAAGAAGATCCCCTGTTCCAGCAGCCGGTAGCACGCGCGCAACGTGTGCAATAGTATGATATTATGGGCGGCCTCACCGATGGCGTTGTGCAACTCCACGGCGGCCTCGAGCTCGGCATCGAAGGAGCCGCTGTCATGGGCCGCGCGCATCGCCTGCATGATGCGGGTCAGCATCTGCCGGTCGTAATCCGTCGCGCGGCGGGCGGCGAGTTCGGCGGTGATGCCTTCGAGCTCCCGGCGATATTCGATATAGTCTGCCGTCGCCCGCTGGTGACGGGCGATAAGATCGACGACGGGGCGGGAAAACACCTGTCCGATGATGTCGGCGACATAGGTGCCGTCGCCATGCTGACTGACGAGCAGGCCCCGGTTTTCCAGTTCCTTCAGCGCATCGCGCAGGATCGGGCGCGACACGTCGAGACGTTTGGAAAGTTCGCGCTCGCCGGGCAGCCGTTCACCGTCGCGCAACACGCCTTCGAGCAGCAAAAGTTCGATCTGCCGCACGACCTCATCGGCGGTGCGGTTGGGGCTGATGGGCGAAAAAAGGTCGAACGGCGTTTCTGTCACGGCGCAAGTCTATCAACCCAGGCGGAAACTGGTCAATAATCTTGTCCACTGTCTTGAAGGGGCCTGCGTCAATGCGCCCTATCTCTCGGCGCCTGACATTTGTTAAGACTATGCTGTTGCACGAAGGGGGACGGTGCAGAACATGGGTAACGGAAGCTTCGCTTTTCCGCAGGCGACTGCGCGTGCGCAGGCGCTGGGGGAAATCCACGCAAGGCCATATGCGCTGGTGCCATCGCCACGCGTCATCTTCCAGCTCGCCTTTCTCACCGAGGGCGGTTCGGCGGTCGATCATGCCGTGATGGGGGAGCTGTCGCGCTCGCGCGGCATCTCGCCGCCGGGGCGCGATTCCAGCCATCATGCGCTGAGCTGGGGCCAGGGCACGCTGCGCTGGGAGCGCCACACCGAATTCTCGACCTATTTCTGGGATGGTCCGGTGCCGGAGAAATTCGGCGGCGAAGTGGCCGTGCATCCGTTCGGCGACAGCTTTTCGCCGCCCGGCACGCTGATCTCGGGCATCCGCCTGGAAATTCGCCCCGATACGCCGGAGACGCGTGAAGCGATCGCCACCTTCGATCCGACCAGCCTCTGTTACAGCGAGATCAAGAACGGCCAAGGCGTCGTGCTGACCGACTTCCGCCAGAACGGCGATGGGCTGACGCAGATCCTCGTCATCGACCGCGGCATGACGGAGGCCGGGCGCGGCGCGCTCGTCCAGCGCCTGCTCGATATCGAAACCTACCGCACGCTCGCCATGATGGGTCTGCCGCTCGCCCAGTCGCTGTCGCCGGATATCCGCCGCATCGAGGATGGGCTGACCGGCATCACCAATGCCATGAAGCAGCACGCCCGCGACAAGGCCGACGAACTCTTGACCGAGATCACCCGCCTGGCTGCCGAACTGGAGGCCAACGCGGCCCTCAGCCTTTACCGCTTCGGCGCCAGCCGCGCCTATTACGGCATTGTGCAGGAACGCATCCGCACGCTGGCCGAAAGCGCGGTGCCCGGTTACGAAACGCTCGGGTTCTTCCTCGAGCGCCGCCTCGCACCCGCCATGCGCACCTGCCAGTCGATCGAGGAGCGGCAAGCCAACCTGTCACGCAAGCTCGCCCGCGCGACGGCGCTGCTGCGCAGCTGGATCGACGTGGAACTGGAACAGCTCAACACGACGCTGCTGAATTCGATGGACCGACGCGCGAAGCTGCAATTGCGCCTGCAGCAGACCGTCGAAGGCCTGTCGGTCGCCGCGATCTCCTACTATGTCATCGGCCTGTTCGGCTATGTGGCGAAGGCCGCGCATGGCCTCGGCCTGGAGGTGAAGCCGGAAACGCTGACCGGCATCGCCGTGCCCTTCGTCATTATCGGCATGTGGCTGCTCGTCCGCGCGATCAAGCACAAGCACGCGGAAGAGGACAAGCACTAGGACTGGCCAGGCCTGTTATGTCGAGAGATCGCACTCGTAGCGCGGCACGCCGTCGCGCACGGCAAAGCCCGTCTGCCAGCCGAAGCCGCTGTCGTCCTGCTTGGCAAGCTTCTTCTGGGCGGCCGCACCGCGCGCCTTGAAGGCGGCCTCGGCCTGTTTCAGCGCCGACGTTTCGAAGACCACGGTATGCGAGCTGAAACCGCTTTCCAGCTCGGTGATATAGACTTCGATCTCCTTGACCGGAACGCCACGCCAGGTGCCATCGACGACGGGCAGGGTGATGTGGAGATATTCGTCGTGCGGCGTCACGGTCGGCTTGCCGAATGCGGCCTCGTAACCCCCGGGGATCGCCACCGAGCCTTCCTTGCGGGCGAAGGCATAACTCGACTGGAGCATGTCCCCGAGCGCATCGGTGTAATTGCAGGCGTCGTCAAAGCCCTGGAGCAGCGGATCGAGCGGCTGTGCCGCCGCCGGAAGCGCAAGGCCCAGGAAGGCTGCCACAAGGCTCGTTCTGCCACGCATGCGGTCTTCCCTTCTGGTTTCGTCAGCGTTCCCAATAGGGCAGAGGGCCGTAAAGGTCGGCGAGATAGTCGATGAACAGCCGAACCTTGATCGGCAGGAATTGCCGGCTCGGATAGACGGCCGAAAGAACCACGTTGCGCGAGCCCTCGTAGTCCGGCAGCACCTGCACGAGTTCACCGCTCTTCAGTGCCGGGCCGACATCCCAGGTGGAGCGCAGCGCAATGCCCATGCCGGAGAACACGGCCTCGCGGTCCATGCGGGCGATAGGTGACGCCGCCGTCCGGGCCTTCCAGCCGCCAGACGTCCTGCGTGTGCGGCGGCAGGCAGACATGGCCTGCAAGCTCCTCCAGCGAGGCCGGTGAACCGTGGCGGGCAATATAATTTGGCGAGGCGCACAGCACGCGCCGTACCGGGGCAAGCCGGCGGGCGACGAGCGAGGAGTCCGACAGTTCGCCGATGCGGATGGCAAGATCGAAGCCGCCGCCGACGATATCGGAAAAGTCGTCGGTGAGGACGAGGTTCATGGTGAGTTCGGGATGGTCGTCC
>CBFGOD010000282.1:0-6123 GCA_965650295.1 uncultured Shinella sp.
TCTGGAGCAGAACCCGGCCGCCTATGAGGAATGGCGCACCTCGCTCAAGCTGCAGCACGTCCCCCGCGTCACCGTGGTCGGAACCGTGCTGCGCAAACTCAGCCTGGATGAGCTGCCGCAGCTCATCAACATCGTCAGGGGCGAGATGAGCCTCGTCGGCCCGCGCCCCGTGGTGGAGGACGAGTTGGAACTCTATGAAGCCTCCGCCGTCTATTATCTCCAGACCCGCCCCGGCCTGACCGGTCTGTGGCAGGTGAGCGGGCGCAACGACGTGTCCTATGAGACGCGCGTCGCCTTCGACACGCATTATGTGCGCAACTGGTCGCTGACCAGCGATCTGATGATCGTCGCGCGCACCATCCCGGCCGTCTGCCTTTCCCGCGGCAGCTACTGATCCGAAGCGCTTCCGCGCCCCCAAGCGGGTTGCGGGAAATCGTGAGCCCGTCCGGCCAGCCGGATGGGCGAAAACGCTCGAAGAGGGGTTTTCATGAAGACGAATTCGACCGCGGCTTCTGCCGCGACCGCCTTTCCCGTCAAAGTTCTCGGCGGGCTTTGCCTCGCTTTGGCTCTTGCTGCGCCTGCCTCCGCCTCGGCGGAGGAATATCGGCTCGGCGTGATGGACAAGCTGCGCATCCGTGTCGCCGAATGGCAGACTGCCGAGGGCGCCATTCGCGACTGGAGCGCCGTCAGCGGTGATTACGCCATCGGCGCCGACGGCGCGCTCTCGCTTCCTTTCATCGGCCAGCTGCCGGCAGATGGGCGCACCTCCGCCGAGCTTGCCGAGGATATCGGCAAGAAAATGCAGATCCTGTTCGGGTTGAAGGACCTTCCCTCCGCCTCGGTGGAGATCGCCGAATACCGCCCGGTCTATCTCTCGGGCGAGGTGCAGACGCCCGGCGCCTATCCCTTTGCACCGGGTCTGACCGTTCTCAAGGCCGTCAGTCTGAGCGGCGGTCTCAAGCGCGGCGATCCCGGCCAGCGTTTCGCACGCGATTTCCTGCGCTCGGAAGGCGAGGCGGCCGTGCAGGTCGCCGAGCGCAACCGCCTCCTCATTCGCCGCGCGCGGATCACGGCCGAGATGAGCGGGGCGAAAGAGATCGTCACGCCCAAGGAACTCGGCAATTCGGACGAGGCGCGCGCGATCCTCGAAAGCGAGAAGGCGCTGATGACCTCGCGCGAAAAGCGGTTGCGGCTGCAACTGACGGCGCTCGCCGACCTGAAATCGCTGCTCACCAACGAAATCGATGCGCTCGGCAAGAAATCCGAAACGCAGACGCGCCAGCTGGAGCTTGTACAGGGCGACCTTTCCAAGGTGGATTCGCTGGCCGAGAAGGGGCTTGCCATCAGCTCCCGGCGGCTCGCGCTGGAGCAGCGCACGGCCGATCTGCAAGCCGCATTGCTCGACATCGACACGGCCTCCCTCAAGGCCAAGCAGGATATCAACAAGGCGACGCAGGACGAGACCAATCTGCAGAACGATTGGGATTCCACCCTGGCGCAGGAGTTGCAGAACACCGAGCAGGAACTGGACACGCTGACGCTGAAGCTCGGCACGAGCCGCGACCTGATGTCGGAGGCGCTCATGCAATCGGCCGATGCCGCCTCGCTGAAGGGCGGGATGAGCGCTGACAATATCGGCTACTCGATTCTGCGCACGGTGAAGGGCAAGGCCGAGCAGATCCGCGCCACCGAAACGACGCCGGTCCTGCCGGGGGATGTTGTGAAGGTGGAACTCAATCTGGCGACGCAGTGAGGCCGTGGCGATGCGGATTGCGAAGACAAGCCTGATCGGACCCGATGGCAACGAGGCCTATGCCGCGTTCGCCATCGCGCTGTCGTTCTTCGTCTTCGCCTATTCCTTTCGCTTCGGTCAGGCCTCCATCCTGGCCTATTATGCGCTGTGGATGCCGCTCGTCGCCATCGACTACCGGCGGGTGCTCGGCAATTATGCCCGTTACGCGTGGATATTCGCTTTCGCGCTTTTCGCCTGCCTCTCGGTTTTCTGGTCGCAGGCACCGGGCACGACGGCGCGGGCGGGCGTGCAATATCTATCGCATGTCGTCTGCGCGCTGATTGCCATGCGCGTCGTCGATACCCGCACGCTGGTGCGCGGCGGCCTGATCGGCACGGGACTGGTGCTGCTCTATTCGATGCTTTTTGGCGTCTATCACCTCGATCCGCTCGACGGCACCTACAGTTTCGTCGGGGCCTTCGCCTCGAAGAACCAGCTTGGCTTTTATGCCTCGCTGGCGGTGCTCTTCGCCTTCGCCGCGCTGTTTCTCGGCGTCGAGCGCGGCCCGTGGAAGCTCGCCGCCATTGGCTGCGTGCTGGTCGCGCTTTATTGCCTCAAGGCCTCGCAATCGGCGACCTCGGTGCTGACGACCGTCGCGATCGCCGGCCTTTGCCTTGCGCTCCGGGCGCTCGAACGTCTTGCACCGCGCCATCGCAAGATGCTGTTCCTGACGCTTGCCGTGCTGACCGTGCTCATCGTCATCGCCGGTGCCTATGGCGGCGGCTATGAAATGGTGCTCGGCGCCTTCGGCAAGGATGCGACGCTGACCGGCCGCACCTATCTCTGGCAGCAGGGCATCGAGACGGCGGGCCAGGCGCCATTTGCCGGGATCGGCTATCAGGCGTTCTGGGTGCAGGGCTTTGCGCTGGCCGAAAAGCTCTGGGCGGATTTCTTCATCTCGGGCCGCAGCGGCTTTCATTTCCACAACACCTTCATCGCCGCCACCGTCGAAACGGGCCTTGTCGGCTGCCTGCTCTTGACGATGGTGCTGGTCGTCACCCTTGCCGGGCATCTCGGCCGGCTGCTTTCGGCTGTCCGGGACGAGGAGGCTCTGGTGCTTTTCACCATCGCGGCGCTGCTCGCCGTGCGCACCTTCGTGGAGATCGATATCCTCAATCCCTATCATGTCGGCTCGTTCCTGCTCTATTTCGCCGCCGGCAAACTGGCTGACGGGCGGCGACGCCCCGTCCATAGGACTGTTTCCTACAGGGCGGCCTTCGCATGACGGCGAAGCCTGCGTCCGGCACGCTTTACGGCATCCAGTATCTGCGCGCCTTCGCGGCGCTGGCGGTCGTCGTCTTCCATGCCGCGGAGCGCACTGGACACGCCTTTGCTATCGGCGCGGCCGGCGTCGATGTCTTCTTCGTCATCAGCGGTTTCATCATGTGGGTGATCGTCGAGCGGCGTCCCGTCTCGCCCGGCCGTTTTCTCCTCGATCGCATCCGCCGCATCGTGCCGGTCTATTGGCTGGCGACGGGCGTCATGGTGGCGGGTGCGCTGGCGGGGCTCTTTCCCAATCTCGTGCTGACGACCGGCCATGTCGTCGCTTCGCTGGCCTTCGTGCCGGCTCGCTCGCCGAGCAGCGGCGAGATCTGGCCGGTGCTCGTGCAGGGCTGGACGCTGAATTACGAGATGTTCTTCTACCTCGTCTTCGCCGCCTGCCTTGTCCTGCCGCAACGGCTGAGGTTGTTGAGCATGGCCGGGTTGTTCGGCCTGCTGGTCGTTCTCGGTCTTCTCGTCGAGAGCGATGCGCCTCTCTTCATGACCTATACCCGCCCCATCATCCTCGAATTTGTTGCCGGCATGCTGATTGCCCGTCTGTGGCTCGATGGCCGGATTCCGGCACGCCCGCTGGCCTTCGCGCTCGTCGGTCTCGGCCTTGCCGGTTTTGCTACCATCGGCGCGCTGCGTTTGCCCTTCGATGAATGGACCTGCGGCCCGCTCGCCTGCGCGTTGGTCTATGGCACGGTCGCCTTGGAAAAACAGGGCAGCATTCCGCGCCTTGCGTTTCCCGTCCTGCTCGGCGACGCGTCCTATTCGATCTATCTCTGGCACACATTCGCGATCTCCGTCGCCGCCAAAGCCGGCACGCTCGTCGGCATGCCGCCGGCTCTTGCTTTCGTCCTCTCGGTCTGCGCCGGCCTTGCCGTGGGGCTTGCCGCCTATCATCTTGTAGAACGTCCGCTGATGCGTGGCGGTAAAGATGGCTGGTTCATCCGGCGGCGTGCAAAGGCGGCGGGCTGAGTTCAGGTCGGAACGCTCAGGCCCACCTTGATGCGGTCCATCGCCACGAAGGTGCGGAAGCGCTTGACGTTATTGTTGCCGAAGAACAGGCGGCGGGTGAGGGCTTCGTAGTCCGCCATGGCGGGCACGACGATGACGAGCACGAAATCGGCCTCGCCGGTGACATAGTAGCATTGCTGGATCTGCGGCTCGGCCGCGAATTCGCGCTTGGCCTGCTCGATTTGCGCCGCCGTCTCGCTGATGACCTCGACCTCCACGAAAATAGTGATCGACTGGCCGACGGCCGCGGGATCGACGACCGCGACATTGGCGCGGATAACGCCCTCTTCCGTCATACGCTTGATGCGCCGCTGCACCGCCGGTGCCGAGAGATTGACGGCTTCGCCGATCGTCCTTTGCGGCGTCGTGTTGTCCCGTTGCAGGATGTCCAGGATCTTGCGGTCGAAGGCGTCGAGCTGTTGGATTGGCGGCAAAGGAAGGGGCTCCACGAAACAAACTTGCAAAAGCACCTCCAAATATCAGCGCCGTTTTCGCTCGTGTTGCAATATGTTTTTGTGAGACAGCAAAAGAGGCCCCCACATGTTTCTGCTCAACACCCATCCCGATCACCGCAGTTCGCTCACCGTCGCCGATGCCGATATGCTTGGCCTTGAGGCGGCCGCAGCCGTCGAGCACCACCTGCAATTCCGCGACAACAACGCCGAAACGCCGCTCATTTCCCTGCCGGGCCTTGCGGCGGCGAGTGGCGTCGGCGCGATCCATATGAAGGACGAGGGGCAGCGGTTGGGGCTCGGCAGTTTCAAGGCGCTCGGCGGTGCCTATGCCGTCATTCGTCTCGTGCTCGAAGCGGCGGAGGCACGGCTGGGGCGGGTGGTCGACATGGCCGCGCTGCATTCGCCCGAGGTCCGGCAGATCGCGGAAAGCATGACCTTCGCCTGCGCGACGGACGGCAACCATGGCCGGTCGGTGGCGCAGGGCGCGCAGCTTGTCGGTGCCCGCTCGGCGATCTTCGTGCATGCCGGTGTCAGCGACGAGCGCGTGGCGGCGATCGCCCGCTTCGGGGCCGAGATGATGCGTGTGGCGGGCAGCTATGACGATTCTGTGAAGGAGGCGGCACGTGTCGCGGAGGAGCGCGGCTGGACGATCGTTTCCGATACCTCCTGGCCAGGTTATGAGCGTATTCCGGGGCTGGTGATGCAGGGCTATACGGCGCTGGTGCGGGAAGCGTTGCGGCAGATCCCGGCGCCGCCGACTCATGTCTTTATCCAGGCCGGCGTCGGCGGCATCGCGGCGGCCGTCGCCGGGCATCTGGCGATTGTCCTTGGCGACAAACGGCCGGTTTTCACCGTCGTCGATCCCGCCCGTGCGGCCTGCCTGTTCGAGACGGCGCGCGCCGGCCATCCGGTGACGGTGCCGCATGGCGAGCCGACCGTCATGGCGATGCTCGAATGCTACGAGCCCTCGCGCGTCGCCTGGCGCATCCTTTCTCGCGCCGCCGATGCCTTCATGACGGTGGACGAGGAGGATGCCGTCGCGGTGATGCGCCGCCTTGCCGATCCGGCACCCGGCGATCCTTCTGTCGTCTCCGGCGAAAGCGGCGGGGTCGGCCTTGCCGGTTTCCTGAAGGCCGTTGCCGATCCGGACATGAAGGCCGACCTTTCCATCGGTCCTGATGCCCGCATCCTTGTCGTCAACACGGAGGGTGCGACCGACCCCGGCCGCTACCGGGAGATCGTCGGAGCATCGCCCGCCGAGATTCAGTCGCGAGGTATCGCATGACGCTCTCTTTCATCGACGCTACCAGGCTGCTCGGCCGTCTGCGGGACCTCGGCAGCATCGGCCGGGATGGCGATAACAGGCTGACGCGCCTTGCCGTATCCGATGCCGAACGCGACGGCCGCGACCGGTTGGTGTCATGGCTACAGGCGGCGGAGCTCGAGCTCGCGATCGACCGGATCGGCAACATCTTCGGCATCTGGAGCGCCGAGGACATCGCGGACCGTCCGCCGCTGATGCTCGGCTCGCATATCGACACCGTCATCAATGCCGGCATCTATGACGGATGCTACGGTGTGCTTGCGGGGCTG
>CBFGOD010000283.1:0-6118 GCA_965650295.1 uncultured Shinella sp.
CGCATCGGAATAGGACGAGATCCTCTGCGCCTTGCCGTGCAGCCGCACCGCGCCCGAGGTGCAGGGACGAAGGCCGCAGATACCCTCGGCGATCTCCGTGCGGCCGGAGCCGATCAGGCCGCCGATGCCGAGGATTTCGCCTTTTCGTAAGTTAAAACTGACATTTTGGAAACGCGTGCCGTCGCCGATACCGTCCACGTCCAGTATGGTTTCGCCGGAGGCTTCATCGGCGCCGAGCTTGTCGGGATAGAGCTGCGTGATCTCGCGGCCGACCATGCGGCGCACCACATCATCGGGCGTGATATCGGCGATGCGGTCGGTGCAGACATAACGGCCGTCGCGGAACACGGTCACGCGGTCGCAGAGCGAAAATATCTCGGCCATGCGGTGGCTGATATAGATGATCGAGATGCCGTTCGCCTTGAGGTCACGGATGATCGAAAACAGCTGCTGCGCCTCGGTTTCGGTGAGTGCGGCGGTCGGCTCGTCGAGGATCAGCACGCGGCAGTCGAGCGTCAGCGCCTTGGCGATCTCAACGAGCTGCTGGCTGGAAATCGGCAGGTCGGCGACCTTGCGGCGAACATCGATGGCGGCGAGACGGTTCATCACGGCCTGCGCATCGCGCTCCAGTGCGCGGTAATTCATGAAGGGCGAGCGGCGGCGGTTGGTGGCCGCCATGAACATGTTTTCGGCAACCGTCGCATCCGGGCAGAGCGCAATTTCCTGGTGCACCAGGCCAATGCCGAGCGACTGGGCGACGGCGGGAGAGCTGATACGCACCGGCTGGCCATCGACGCGGATTTCGCCCTCGGTCGGCTGCAGCACGCCGGCGATGATGTTCATCAGCGTCGACTTGCCGGCACCGTTCTCGCCGCAGAGCGCGTGGACCTCGCCGCGTTCGAGCGTGAAGCCGACATCCGTCAACGCCTTCACCACCCCGAAATGCTTGGTCACGCCGTGAATGGTGAGCACCGGCTCCGCCATCGTCTTCCTCCTGCTCCTTCCGAGACCATCCGCGCCACGAGGCGCGGATGGTATTCGCTTGGGAGATTACTCCTCGATACCCTTGGTGCCGCGGCGCTTCAGGTACTTGTCCCAGTAGAAATCGTCGGCGTTTTCGGCCGTGACGATCGACAGACCATTGTCCACAACCGGGATGCTCATCGGGTTGAAGCCCGAGCGCTTGGCATCGTTCATCGGGTCGATGAGTTCCGGGTGCTTGGCAAGCCACAGCAGCATGAAGCCCATATAGCCCTGCATGCCCTGGTTCGGGTTGATCGAGCCGAAGACTTCCCCAGCCTTGATCATGTCGAGGATATTGGCATTGACGTCGGCGCACATGACGAGGACCTTGCCGCCGGCTTCCTTGTTGGCCTGTGCGGCGCCGATCGCCGAATTTGCTTCCGGCATGAAGACCGCGCCGAGGTTCGGATTGGCCTGGATGAGGCTCGACAGGCCCTGATAGGCCTTGGTCGGATCCTGGTTGGAGGCCGCGCGGCCGACCAGCTTCATGTCCGGCCATTTCTTTTCCATGCGGGCGATGAAGGCCGTGATGCGCTTGTCGTGGTTGTCCTGACCCGGATTTTCCAGGACGGCATATTCGCCCTTGCCGCCCATCTTCTCGGCAATCGCATCGGCGGCATAGGAGCCTTCGCGGTTGTTGTCCGAGGTGATGAAGGAAACGCGCTTGGAGAGCGGCGAGTCGGCGGCGAAGGTCACGACGGCCGTGCCCTGGTCGATGGCGCGGTTGATCGGCTCGATGAAGGGGTCGGAGTTCATCGGATGCACGAGAATACCCGCCGGGTTCTGCGCCAGCGCCTGGTCGAAGGTGGCGATCTGCTTGTTGACGTCATATTCCGGCGTGCCGGTATATTCGGTCTCGCAGCCCAGCTGCTGACCGGCCTGCTTGAACATTTCATAGACCGGGAACCAGTATTCGACGCCCGAAACCATGACGTTCATGACGTATTTTTCGCCCGGCTTGCAGCGGAACGGATTTTCCGTCTCGGCAGCGGCCGCGCCGGCAAAAAGCGTGGTCGCAAGGACCGCCATGGCGGTCGTCGTGAAAAAAGTGCGCAAGTGTCCTCCTCGGGGCGCAAAGCCCTTCCCAAAAAGCCCGTGGGCGTCGGCTTCGACGCCTCTGATCTCAGTGAAGACCGGGCTTCCTCCTCGAAGTCCGGTATGAGCACCTAAACGCAGGATGCATTGCGTGTCAATATAATTCACACAATGAAATATATTTCAGATTGTAGCGCTGAAATCAAGGTCGCCAGCTGAAATATCTTTCACCGGCGACGATAGCAGACGACGCGCCCGACGTCGCCTGCGAGTTCGTTCAGGCCGGCTGAACTTCGACGGTCACATGCGAGAGCGCGCCGAGATGGGCAAGGCGCGCCTTGTAATCGGCAGGCGCCTTCGGTGCAGGCGAGGCGATGGAGACGATCGCCGCGTGATGGCCGGGGCCGACCTGCCAGACATGCAGGTCGGTGATGCGGTCCTCGCCGCGCTCCAGCGCCGTGCGGATATCCTCCACCAGCCCCTCCCCTTGCGGCACCGCATCGATCAGAACGCCGCCGGTTTCGCGGATGAGGCTCCAGGACCAGCGCACGATGACCAGCGCACCGACGACGCCCATGGCAGGATCGGCCCAGAGCCAGCCATAGCTGCGGCCGAGCAGGAGGGCGGCGATGGCAAACACGGACGTCAGCGCATCCGCCAGCACATGCAGATAGGCCGCCCGCAAGTTGTTGTCGCGACCGCGATGCCCGTGGCCATGCTGTTCCCGGGCATTGTGGTGGTGGCCATGATGATCATGCGGATGCGCATGGGAATGGCCGTGTCCGTGGTGATGATGGCCATGATCGTCGCGCAGCAGCCAGGCGCTCAGGAGATTGATCAGGAGGCCGGCGACCGCCACGGCAATCGCCTGTTCGAAGCTGATGGCGACGGGATGAGCAAGCCGGACAAAACTCTCCCAGCCGATGAGAAGCGCGATCAATGCCAGCACGATGGCGCTGGCGAAACCGGCGAGATCGCCCAGCTTGCCGGTTCCGAAGGTGAAACGCGGATCGCGGGCATGCCGGCGGGAATAGCTATAGGCAAGGGCCGCGATCAGCATGGCGCCGGCATGGGTGGACATGTGCCAACCATCCGCCACCAGCGCCATCGAGCCGTAAATGGTGCCGGCGGCGATTTCCGCCACCATCATGCCGGCCGTCAGCGCGATGACGAACCAGACGCGGCGCTCGTTGCGCTGATGGTCAGCACCGAGGAAGACGTGGTCATGCGCGAGATGCGCCGTGGAATTCATCGTCATGGCCTAGTCCTTCCGTCTCGCGGTCTATTTCAGATAGGTCTTGAAGACCTCGATCAGCTCCTCACCGCCCTTGTGGCGATCGGCCTCGGTTTCGGCCTCCATGACGTGGTGGCGCAGGTGATCCTCCATCACCTCCGTCGTCAGGCCACCCAATGCACCCCGCACAGACGCCAACTGACGCAAAATCTCGGCGCACCCCGCCTCACCCTGCAGCGCACGCTCGATGCCCTCCAGCTGGCCTCTGAGGCGCCGTACGCGGGCAATCAGCTTGTCTTTCTGGTGAATGGTGTGGCTCATAGCGCCCTCACGACGGTCTATAATATACCCCCCTATACTATATTTCGCGCAGATAAGTAAGGCTCATCCAGCCAACCATGGCTCCAAACACCCCCCCCCCCGGCGCAAGGCCGGGGGGGAGGGGGGGGAAAATCCAACGGGGCGATTGCGACGACGCCGGCACCCGGCCCCGACACTGCGCCGGCGCCGGCACCGGTAGCCGATGCCAATGCGATTCCCGCCTGGCGACGACGAGCTCATAGTCGCCATCGCCCAGAAACGCGTCATCGATGCCATCGATGCGGCGCACATAGCCGTAGCCGACATTCTTGCCGAGCGTGTAGCCGTAGCCGCCGCTGGTGAGATAGCCGACAGGTTCGCCGTTGCGCAGGATCGTCTCGCGGCCGACCAGCACGATATCGGGGTTGTCGACCGTGAAGCCGGCAAACGCCTTCTTGCGCGGTTCGCCTTGAGCGGCTTCCAGCGCCCGGCGGCCGAGGAAGTCGGTATTCTTGCGCAGCTTCACCGCCCAGCCGAGACCGGCATCGAAGGGTGTATCGTTCGGCGTGATATCCGAACCCCAGGCGCGATAGCCCTTTTCGAGGCGCAGCGATTCCAGCGCGCGGTAGCCGACCGGGCGGATGTCGAAGGGCGTGCCCGCCGCCATCAACGCATCGAAGACGGTTCCGATGGCCGCGATCGGCACATGCAGCTCCCAGCCGAGTTCGCCGACATAGGTAACGCGCAGCGCCCGGACGAGGTGTCCGGCAATCGCGATTTCCCGCACATGGCCGAAGGGGAAGGCGGCGTTGGAAACATCCGCATCCGTGACCGCGGAGAGCACGTCGCGCGCCTTCGGCCCCATCAGCGAGAGCGTGCCGAAATCCTCGGTCACGTCGCGCAGCGTCACGTCGAGACCCTCGGGGATATGGTCCTCGATCCAGCCGAGATCGTGGGTACGGAAGCCGGTGCCCGTGACGATGTAGAATTTTTCTTCCGCAAGGCGCGCCACCGTCAGGTCCGCCTCGATGCCGCCGCGGCTGTTGAGGAGCTGGGTATAGGTGAGCCGACCCGCCGGCTTGCCGATATCGTTGGCGCAGATCCAGTCGAGCGCCTTCAGCGCGTCCGGCCCCGTCATCTCGTATTTGGCGAAGGAGGACTGGTCGAAGATACCGACGGCCTCGCGCACATGACGGTGCTCGTCGCCGACGGCGGCAAACCAGTTCTGCCGGCCCATGGAGTAGATATCCTTCGGTTCCACGCCCTTGGGCGCGAACCAGTTCGGCCGCTCCCAGCCGAGCTTCGAGCCGAACACCGCGCCATGCGCCTTCAGGCGCTCATAGAGCGGCGAGACGACGCGCGGGCGGCCGCTTTCATATTCCTCGTGCGGGAAACCGATCGTGTAGTGCTTGCCATAGGCCTCCAGCGTGCGGTCGAGCACCCATTGGCGGTCGCGATGCATGCCGGCGAAGCGCCTGATGTCCACCACCCAGAGATCGAGCGGCGCTTCGCCATCGACGACCCATTGTGCCAGCACCCACCCTGCACCGCCGCCGGAGGCGATGCCGAAGGCGTTGAAGCCCGCGCCGACGAACATGTTCTTGCATTCCGGCGCCACGCCGAGGATGAAATTGCCGTCGGGCGTAAAGCTCTCGGGACCATTGATCATCTGCTTGACCCCGACCGTCTCCAGCGCCGGCACGCGAGCAATCGCCTGCTCCATATGCTGCTCGAAATGGTCGAAATCGTCGTCGAACAGGCGGAAGGCCCATTCATCCGGCACGTCGCCGGTCATCCAGGGCTGCGGGTTCGGCTCGTAGCCGCCCATGACGAGGCCGCCGACTTCCTCCTTGAAATAGGTGCGGCGATCCGGGTCGCGGATGGTCGGCGCGTCGGTCGAGAGGCCGGGCACCTTTTCCGTGATGATATACTGGTGCTTGACGGGCTGCAGCGGCACGTTGATGCCGGCCATCGCCCCCACCTGCCGCGCCCATTGGCCCGCGCAGTTGACGACCTTCTCGCAAACGATATCGCCGAGCGTCGTGCGCACGCGCCGTATGTGCCCCCCCTCCTCCATGTCGAAGCCCGTGACGCGCACGTTCTCGACGATCTTGGCGCCATGCATGCGCGCGCCCTTGGCGAGCGACTGGGTGATGTCGGAGGGGCTCGCCTGCCCATCCGTCGGCAGCCAGCTCGCGCCGACGAGGTCGCCGACCTCCATCAGTGGCCACATCGCCTTCACCTCCTGCGGCGTCAGCAGGTGCATGTCCATGCCGAAGCTCTTGGCAGTCGTCGCGAGGCGGCGGAATTCGGTCCAGCGGTCCTGGTTGGTGGCAAGGCGCAGGCAGCCGCTCATCTTCCAGCCGGTGGCAAGGCCGGTCTCGGCCTCCAGCCCCTTGTAGAGATCGACCGAATATTTCAGCACGCGGGTGATCGAGGCCGAGGAGCGCAGCTGGCCGACGAGGCCGGCGGCATGCCAGGTGGAGCCCGAGGTCAGCGTGCCCTGCTCAAGCAGGACGACATCCG
>CBFGOD010000284.1:0-6117 GCA_965650295.1 uncultured Shinella sp.
ATCACCGTGCCCCCGGCCGGCGACAATTCCGGCAAGGCCTATATCAAGCACGGCCGCCGCAAGGCGATGGAACTCTCCACCGTTGGCGTCGCCGTCAGCCTCTCCATGGAGGACGGCGTGTGCAGCGATATCCGTATCGCGCTCGGCGCGGTCGGTGCGACCGTCCTGCGGGCACCCGCGGCGGAAGCCATGCTGCGCGGCACCAGGCTCGACGCGGCGACCGTCAAGAGCGCCGCCGACAAGGCGATGGAAGAGTGCACGCCGATCAGCAACGTGCGCGCCAGCGCCGATTACCGCCGCGACATGGTCGGCGTTCTGACTGGCCGCGCGATCAACCAGGCATTGGAGGCATCAGCATGAAACGGATCGTCGAACTCACCATCAACGGCGAACCGCGCGACATGACGGTCGAGACCTGCTGCTCGCTGCTCGACGCGTTGCGCGACGACGTCGGTCTCACCGGCACCAAAAAGGGCTGCGACGTCGGCGATTGCGGCGCCTGCACCGTCATCGTCGACGGCCAGCCGGTCAATGCCTGTCTGATGCTCGCCGTCGAGGCCGAGGGCCGCACGGTCGAGACGATCGAGGGGCTTCAGCCGGGCGTCGATACGCTGCATCCGCTGCAGGACGCCTTCATGCGTCACGGCGCCTCGCAATGCGGCTTCTGCACGCCGGGCATCCTGATGATGGCCAAGAAGCTGCTCGACGACAATCCGCGCCCGACCGACGAAGACATCCGTTTCGGCCTGAGCGGCAATATCTGCCGCTGCACCGGTTACACCAAGATTTTCGACGCGATCAAATCCGCCGCGCTCGAGATGGAGGCTGCAAGATCATGAACATCAACACCCCTATCGAAGAGCGCGAATTCAAGATCGTCGGCAAGAGCGTCAAGCGCGACGACGTGCTGGAAAAGGTGACGGGCGAGGCCGAATATACCGGCGACGTCAAGCTCGCCGGCATGCTGCATGGCAAGATCAAGCGCGCCGCGATCGCCCATGCCCGCATCAAGAGCATCGATGTCAGCAAGGCGCTCGCCTATCCCGGCGTCAAGGCCGTGCTGACCCATGAAAACGTGCCGCGCGTGCTGCATTACGGCTCGCCGCATCCGCGCTCGGCCTCCTGCACCAAGGACCAGTACATTCTCGACGACAAGGTGCGCTTCTGGGGCGAGGGCGTCGCTGCCGTTGCTGCGATCAGCGAGGAGATTGCTGACGAGGCGCTCGACCTGATCGAGGTCGAATACGAGGCCCTGCCGGCGGTTTTCGAACCGGAGGACGCCGCCCTTCCGGGCGCGCCGCTCATCCACGATGTCGGCCCCGGCGGCAATCTCGTGCTCGATCCGGTGCGTGTCAACCGTGGCGATGTCGAGGCCGGTTTCGCCCAGGCGGATTTCATCCTTGAGGGCACCTTCTCCGGCGGCCGTCCGCATCCGGCCTATATGGAACCGAATGTCTGCATCGCCGACTGGGACGGCTCCAACAAGCTGACCTTCTGGACCTCGACGCAGTCCTCCTTCATGGTACGCGGCATCCTGGCCGAAGTGCTGGGCCTGCCGCTCACCAAGGTGCGCGTGCTGGTCGATCACATGGGCGGCGGTTTCGGCGCCAAGCAGGATTGCTTCCAGCATGAATTCCTCTGCGCGCTACTGGCGAAGGAAACGCGCCGGCCGGTGAAGATGGAGTTCACCCGCCACGAGACCTTCGTCGCCGGCCGCTCGCGCCATCCCTGCCGGATCTGGCTCAAGCAGGGCTTCAAGAACGACGGCACGCTCGTCGCCCGCGACATGAAGCTGGTCTACGATTCCGGCGCCTACGGCTCGCACGGTCCGGGCGTCACCATCGTCGGCACCACTGCCGCGACGTCGCTGTATCGTTGCGAGAACGTCCGGCTGGAAGGGCGCTGCCTCTATACCAATACGCCGATCAACGGTGCCTTCCGCGGCTATGGTGTGGTGCAGAGCTACTATCCGCTCGATATCCAGATGGACGAAGCCGCCGAGCGGCTCGGCATGGATCCGGCGGAATTGAAGCTGAAGAACGTGGTGCGGGCGGGCGATATCGCGCCCTCGGGTCACCCGATCGTCGGCCACGGCCTGGAAATCTGCCTCCAGCACGGCATGGACGTGCTCGACTGGAAATCGATCCGTAACCGGGACCGCACGCCCGACCCGAAGCGCCCGCATATCCGCAAGGGCTGGGGCACCGGCTGCGAAATGCACGGCTCCTCTGCCTATCCGGGCATCAAGGAGCAGGGCAATGCGACCGTGAAGGTCAACGAGGACGGCACGGTGACGCTGCTCACGGGGGCTGCCGGCCTCGGCACCGGCGCACACACCGCGCTGGCGCAGATCGTCGCCGAAGAACTCGGGGTGCGCTTCGAAGATGTCGGCGTCATCCACGGCGATACGGACGTGGTGCCGTGGGACATCGGCGCCTTCGCCAGCCACACGACCTATCTCGTCGGCACCGCCGCCAAGATGGCCGCCACCAAGGTTCGTGCCGCCGTTCTCGAACGCGCTGCGATGAAACTTCAGGTCAAGGCCGACGAACTCGACCTCACCGACGGCCAGGTCTTCGTCACGGCCGAACCGGGCCGTTTCATGACGGTTGCCGAAGCCATGGGGCCGTCCCGCGGCATTCCCGCGGCCAATATCGTGGCCAACGGCACCTACGAGCCGACGAAGTCCTACTCCTTCGCCGCCCATTTCACCGAAGTGGATGTCGATACGGAAACGGGCATCGTCGAGGTCAAGCGCGTCGTGCCGGTGCACGATATCGGCCGGGTCATCCACCCGATCGCCGCGCAAGGCCAGATCGAAGGCGGCATCCAGCAGGGCATCGGCCATACCCTGACCGAGGACTACATCATCGACAAGAAGACCGGCCGATCGCTCAATGCCGGCCTCGTCGACTACAAGATGCCGCTCTCCATGGACATGCCGGACATCGAGACGATCATCCTGGAAGCAGCACCCGATCCGGGCGGCCCCTGGGGCGCCAAGGGCGTTGGCGAAGACCCGATCATCGCCATCGGCCCGTCGATCGCCAATGCCATCTACGACGCCATCGGCGTCCGCTTCCACCACTATCCGATCACCCCGGAAGACATTCTGAAAGCCTTGAGGGAGAAGGGCGTATGAACATGCACATCGAACCAGCCAGCAAGAAACTCCCGATCACGATCCTCACCGGCTTCCTCGGATCGGGAAAGACGACGCTGCTCAATTACATCCTCACCGAACGCCACGGCCACCGCATCGCGGTGATCGAAAACGAGTTCGGGGAAGTGGACGTCGACAGCGACTTGGTGCTCGCCTCCGACGAGGAAATCTTCCAGATGCAAAACGGCTGCATTTGCTGCTTCGTCGATGTGCGCAACGACCTCATCGACGTGATGAAGAAGCTGCTCAGCCACAAGGACAAGTTCGACCATATCATCGTCGAGACCTCGGGCCTCGCCGATCCGACCCCGGTCGCCACCGCCTTCTTCGTCGACCGCAGTGTCGCCGACGAGGTAGAGCTCGACGCCATCGTGACGCTGGTCGATGCCATGCATATCGACCAGCACCTCTACGACCCGGTGCTCGACGGCAGCGACAACCAGGCGGTCAACCAGATCGTCGCGGCCGACCGCATCCTCGTCAACAAGGTCGACCTCGCCTCCGAGGAAGGCCTCGGCGAGCTGGAGGGTTCGCTGCGCAAGCTCAACCAGACGGCGCCGATCCTGCGCTCGACCTATGGCCAGGTGGATCTGTCCAACATCCTAGGCGTCAAAGGTTTTCGCCCCTCCTACGTGCGCGAGCGCGCGGAAATCCTCGACATCGATATGGATGACGACCGCGACGCGCATGGCCATCACAGCCATGATTGCCAGGACGCGGCTTGTGCCCATCCCGACCACGACCATGGGCATCACATCGAATGCCACGACGCGGCCTGCGACAACCCGGACCATCACCATGATCACGGTGACAAACATGATCATGCACCGGTAACGGCGCTACGCCCGCATAGCCACGATGCAACGGTGAAGTCCCATTCCTTCGTCTATCCGCAGTCCTTCGACGGCGAGAAGCTGGCGGGCTTCCTGAAGGACTATCTCGGCGAACACGGCGACGACATCTTCCGCACCAAGGGCATCGTCTCGGTGGCGAACGATGACCGGTTCTTCGTGCTCCAGGCGGTGCACAAGCTGGTCGATTTCCGACCGGATCACGCCTGGGGCGAGGATGCGCCGAAGTCGAAATTCGTCTTCATCGGCCGCAACCTCGACCGTGACGGCATCGACAGAAACTTGCGCGCATGCCTGGCCGCCTAGCGGCGCTTCTCCTGCCGCTTCGAGCCTAGCTCAAGACCTTCTGTCTGAACCGCCCGCGCACCCTCCAGCGCGCGGGCGGTCGCTGGCGTTTTTCTAGAAATATCTTTTAAAAATAACGGCTTAGATTGATATTTTTATTGACATAAAGCGGCCGTCATGGTCTTTTCGGCTTCGAGTAGAAGCACTGACAATTGCTCGCCGTCTGTTGGAAGATGAGGCTGCGATGTCGATGCTGACTACGAAAGGAACACCCGCCGTTTGTGCCCCGTTTCGGGCCCCGGCCGTTCTTCTCCGTCATCGGCGTTTCCTGAGTTCGCGGATCCACGCCCGGCACCCGCCGGCATGGCGTTCATCGCGCGGCCCCGCATCGACCGGACCCTCTACGACAGGAGAACAGGAATGATAATCGACCTAAGCTGCTACCCCACCGACCTGGTGGACCTGGCTTGGCGCCACGATGGACCGCCCTTCACCGGCGACAAGCTTTTGAAGATGATGGACGGCCCGTATTATGTGAACGGCAAGCCGCGCCGTGTGGACAAGGCTTTCATCCAGCCGCCGCAGGGCAACACCATCTACACGCACGAGATCATGGACCTGGAAGGCAAGGCCGCCATCCGCCAGTACATGGGCTATACGGAAAAGATGGTGACCGAGCATCCCGACCGCTTCCTCGGCTGCTTCGTCTACAATCCGCGCTACGGCGTGCAGAACGGCGTCGACGAGATCGAACGCTATGCCAAGGAATTCGATTTCAAGATGGTCCAGCTGCAGGCGAACATGCACGCCTACCGCCCGGACCGCGCGCTCGACTGGTTGCGCCCGGCCATGCGGAAGTGCGCCGAGCTTGGCCTGATGGTGAAGGTGCATACCGGCGACGGTCCGTACTCGATCCCGACCGAGTTCTATCCGATCGTCCGCGAATTCCCGGAGATCAACTTCATCCTCGCGCATTTCGGCGTCCAGACGGGCGGCGTCTATGTGTTCGAGCCGATGCAGATGGCGCTGGACACGCCGAGCGTCTACGTCGAATCCGGCTGGTGCCTCCAGTCGCGTATCGTCGAATTCGCCAAGGTCCTGCCCAAGCACAAGATCCTCTTCGGCTCCGATACGCCGCCGAACGAGCCGGGCATGTGGATCAACCTTCTGGAAGTCCTTTGCCACGAGCCGCCGCAGGGCCTGAACCTCTCCGAGGATGATCTGGAAGATTACCTCGGCAACAACGTCGCCCGCATGATCGGCCTCGAGCCGACAAAGGCACCGGCAAGCGTCGAAGAGGCCGAGGCGTATCTGCGCCAGCACGGCATCTCGCTCGCCGCGTAAACGAACGGAGTGAACAATGATCATCGATACCCATCTTCACCCGACCAACCTCGTCGACGAGGCGTGGCGCCATACGGGTACGCCCTTCACCGGTGAGCGCATGCTCAAGCTGATGGACGGCCCCTACATGATCAACGGCAAGCCGCGCCGGATCGACATGGGCTTCATCCAGCCGCCGCCGGGCAATACCGGCTACCGTGATGGCAACCGCAAGGGCCGCGAGGGCATTCGCGACTACATGGCCTATATCGCCGAGCTGTGCGAAAAGTATCCTGACCGCTTCATCGGCAACTTCAACTACAACCCGCGCTGGGGGCCCGAAAACGGCGCTGCTGAGCTGGAATTCCACGTCAAGGAATACGGCTTCAAGATGCTGAAACTGCATGCCAACATGCACGGCTACCGTCCTGACCGCGCGCGCGAATGGCTGCGTCCGGCGATGAAGAAATGCGCCGAACTCGGCGTCGTCGTCCT
>CBFGOD010000285.1:0-6088 GCA_965650295.1 uncultured Shinella sp.
CGACGGACCGGGGCCGCCACCTGTGCGCGATGCGCGCCGTGCAGCGGCACTGAGATATTCACGAGAACGGCGACCTACGCCTTCACCGGCGCCCTCGCCTGCCACCTGCTGAATGTCCTCGCTCATGATCCGTCTTTCCTTGTTATTCGGGTGCTGCAAGGCACCTTAGATCTTTTGTTCCGGCGCCCGAACCGCGCCTCTTTTTCTATGCTAGCAAGCCGCGAAAGCGGGGCGGGTCTCAATGCGCCAAGCGATGGCGCACGCTGGATACCGATCCGGCGAAGACTATAGCGGGATTGCGACGGACATCATAACGGCATTGTCTTGTTTGCACTGTCAATTCACGGCTTTACGGGCTATGCATGAAAGAAGCGGAAGGCGGGTCGCTTTTCGCCATATGCGACGTCGCTTTCAAAATCAGGTTCGCGCAAGAGGAAGGCTATTCCTTGTGATGAGAGCCTGCCGCCGCAGCGCCACTGGAGACGAGGAACCACCATGTCTGACGACGAAATCATTCTCGCCGATCTCTCCGACGAAGAGCTTGTGCAGCAGATGCACGACGACCTCTACGACGGCCTCAAGGAGGAAATCGAAGAGGGCACCAATATCCTGCTCGGACGCGGCTGGGCTCCTTATGACGTGCTGACCCAGGCGCTCGTCGAAGGCATGCGCATCGTCGGCGTCGACTTCCGCGACGGCATCCTCTTCGTTCCGGAAGTTCTGCTTTCGGCCAATGCCATGAAGGCCGGCATGTTCATCCTGCGTCCGCTTCTCGCCGCCACCGGCGCACCCAAGCAGGGCAAGATGGTCATCGGCACCGTCAAGGGCGACATCCACGACATCGGCAAGAACCTCGTCGGCATGATGATGGAAGGCGCCGGCTTCGACGTCATCGACCTCGGCATCAACAACCCGGTCGAGAACTACCTGGAAGCCATCGAGCGCGAGCAGCCCGACATTCTCGGCATGTCAGCCCTGCTCACGACCACCATGCCCTATATGAAGGTCGTCATCGACACGATGAAGGAAAAGGGCCTGCGCGACGATTACGTCGTTCTCGTCGGCGGCGCGCCGCTCAACGAGGAATTCGGCAAGGCCGTCGGTGCCGACGCCTACTGCCGCGACGCCGCGGTAGCGGTGGAAACCGCCAAGGAATTCATGAAGCGCAAGCACAACATGCTTGCCGGCTGATCATGACATTCGACGGCGCCGGTCTTGAATCGGCGCCGTCGGCTCACGACGTTTAGTTTGCAGCCTTTTCTACGCTGCGGCCGGCATCCTGCGTCGCATCCACGGCGTTAGCCGTATCCCGACCCATGCCGCGAATGGTGTTGCCGCAGGCGCTGAGCGCGACAAGCGCTGCGAGAACGATGCTGATCTTGGTCAGGTTTGTGCCAGTCATGGTCGGAGTCCCTCTTCATGGATGTGGTTGACGCAGAACTTCGGCTTGGAAGTCCAAGCCCTGAACGCACGAAAGCCGAAAAAGTTCGCGTGATCGCCTGCGGCGCCATCGCCCGCGAGGTCTTGGCCATCCGCGACACCAACGGCCTTTCCCATATCGACCTCCAGTGTCTTCCCGCCATCTGGCACGCCCATCCGGAAAAGATCGCGCCCGGCGTCGAACAGGCGATCTCGGAAGCGCGGGCGGAAGGGTTTTCGCGCATCTTCGTCGGCTATGCGGATTGCGGCACGGGCGGCCTGCTCGACAAGGTCTGCGAACGCGAGGGCGTCGAGCGCATTGCCGGGCCGCACTGTTATTCCTTCTTTGCCGGCAACGAGGCCTTTGCGGCAAAGGACGACGACGTCACCTCCTTCTTCCTCACGGATTTCCTTGCCCGCCAGTTCCGAGCCTTCGTCATCGAGCCGCTCGGTCTCGACCGGCACCCGCAGCTGAAGGACATGTATTTCGGCAACTACACCAAGGTCGTCTATCTCTCGCAGATCGAGGACGAGGGTCTGCAGCAGAAGGCGAAAGACGCCGCCGACTATCTCGGCCTCGCCTATGAATACCGCTTCACCGGCTATGGCGACCTGACGGGCGAGCTGCTCCGGGCACGCTGACTTACCAATTCTTAGCCTTGCGCGAAAAATCCCCGCCTCGGTTACGGCTTCCTAAGCCCTCACCGCCATGATGCACGCCAAAGAATGGCGGGGGCCTACATATATGACTGACTTGACGACGCGGACGGAACCGGTGGCGATGCTGATCCAATCAGGCCACAACCCGGAAATCATCGTCAACGCCGTCAGGGCCACCTTCCCGAACCTCGTCATCATCGTCGAGCAGCCCGAATCGAAGAAGCTCTTCGTCGCCAGGCGGGCGAAAAAACTCGGCTGGGTGCAGGCGATCGGCCAGCTTGCCACGATGGTCGTCTCGCGATACGGCAAGCGCTTCACCCGGAAGCGAGCTGCGGAAATCCGTGAGGAATTCGGCGTAAGCGCCGAGATCGACCCGACAATTCCCCGCATCAACATTTCCTCCGCCAACAGCCCTGAGCTTTTCAAGGCGCTCGACGAAATCCGCCCGGTGGCGCTGCTGCTCTTCAGCTGCCGCATGGTGAAAGCGGAAACGCTCGCCCGCATCACCTGCCCCGTCCTCAATTTCCACGCCGGCATCATTCCCCAATATCGCGGTTTGCAGGGCGGTTACTGGTCGCGCATCCATCGTGATGAGGAGAATTTCGGCGGCACGGTGCATCTCGTCGATGCGGGTGTCGATACCGGCGATACGCTCTATCAGCAGCGCCTCAAACCTTCCAAACGCGACACGATGCACACCTATCCGCTGCTTCAGGTGGCCGCTTCGACCGGCATCATCGTCAAAGCCATGGAAGATGCCGTCACCGGCAACCTCAAGCCCTTGAAAATAGCCGCACCCTCGCGACAATGGTATCATCCGCCGATCTGGACGTGGCTCTGGAACGGTGTGACCCGCGGCATCTGGTAAATCCTCTGGACAGTCAAATCCCGCGTCGTTTTTAAGCATGGGGCAGTCGTGGCGGGTGAAGCCCGCGACGCAGCAAGATCGCATTGTCAGCGCGAGGAGAATTTTGACATGGCAGACCGCATCATCGTCTACTGGCGCGACATCCCCGCCCAGGTCATCATCAAGAAGGGCCGCACGAACGCCAAGCGGGAGCTCTCGCTGCGCTTCACCGAGGCGATCGACATGTGCGCCATGCGCACGGGCGCGGCCGAGACGGACGACTACCTCGCCGAATGGCGCAAGGCCGAGCCGACGCCGGTTTCCGACGATCTCGAAGCCGAGGCCGACAAGGCCGCCGCCGAACTCGAAGCCGCCTATGACCGTGAGCGGCTCGTCGCACTCGTCAAGGCCGGGGGCCGCGACAATGGCTGACGCCGTCCAGAAGCCCGGCAATGCCGCGCCCGCCAAGAAGGCCGCCACCGGCGCCTTCACGCCATCAGGCGTGTCGCCGAACCGCCGTTCGCGCCACAAATACACGATCCGCCTCTGGGCCGTGCGCCATTCCCGCTTCTTCGAGTGGTTCTACCACCGTTTCGCGGAAGTCTTCCTTCTCCTGCATCCCGTCTGGAAGCTCTTCGGCTACCAGCGCATCGAGCGCCCCATCACCTTCGTCGAGAAGCATGTGAAGGGCTTTCTCTTCGACTGTCGCATGTGCGGCCAGTGCGCGCTGTCGTCCACGGGCATGTCCTGCCCGATGAACTGTCCCAAGCAGCTGCGCAACGGCCCCTGCGGCGGCGTGCGTGCCAACGGCAATTGCGAAGTCGAACCGGATATGCCCTGCGTCTGGGTCCAGGCCTGGAAGGGCTCCCAGAACATGGCGAAGGGTGATGCGATCATGAACGTGCAGAAGCCGGTGAACCAGTCGCTGCGCGAAACCTCCTCCTGGCTGCGCGTGACGGCCGAAGCCGCCGCCGCCAAGGAAGCGGCTGCCAATGCCGGAAAGGACGCCTGAGCCATGGCGCATCTCGATGAAAACCCGCTCGGTCCGCATCTGCCGCTCGATCCCCTGCCCGGCCACTCCTCCATGGGCCGGCTGGAGCGCGTGCTGCGCCGCGGCGAATTCGCCGTTACAACCGAGCTGAACCCGCCCGACAGCGCCAATCCGGAAGACGTCTACGAGCGCGCCGCGATCTTCGACGGCTGGGTGGATGGCATCAACGCGGTCGATGCTTCGGGCGCCAACTGCCATATGTCCTCCGTCGGCATCTGCGCGCTTCTGACCCGCATGGGCTATGCGCCGATCATGCAGATAGCCTGCCGCGACAAGAACCGCATCGCCATCCAGGGCGACGTTCTCGGCGCCGCTGCCATGGGTGTGTGCAACATCATGTGCCTGACCGGTGACGGCGTGCAGGCCGGCGACCAGCCGGGCGCCAAGCCCGTCTTCGACCTCGACTGCATGTCGCTGCTCGAAACCGTGCGCATCATGCGCGACAATTCGAAGTTCCTGTCCGGCCGCAAGCTGACGACGCCGCCGAAAGTCTTCCTTGGCGCGGCGATCAACCCCTTCGCCCCGCCCTACGACTTCCGTCCCTATCGCCTTGCCAAGAAGATCGAGGCCGGCGCGCAGTTCGTGCAGAGCCAGTATTGCTTCGACGTGCCGATGTTCCGCGAATACATGAAAAAGGTGCGCGATCTCGGCCTGCACGAGAAATGCTACATCCTCGTCGGTGTCGGCCCGATGGCTTCGGCCAAGACGGCAAAGTGGATCCGCTCCAACGTGCCGGGCATCCACATTCCCGATTCCGTCATCGCACGCCTGGAAGGCGCGCAGGACCAGAAGAAGGAAGGCAAGCAGCTCTGCATCGACATCATCAACGAGGTGAAGGAGATCGAGGGCGTTTCCGGCATTCACGTCATGGCCTACCGCCAGGAAGAATATGTCGCAGAGATGGTACATGATTCCGGCGTGCTGAAGGGCCGTCAGCCCTGGAAGCGCGAGCCGAACCCGGTCGACCAGCTGGTTGCCGAACGCATCGAGGCGGCCCGCAGCGGCCAGCAGCAGGACCAGCAGCAGCTCGCCGAAAAGGCAGCCCAGCACCCCCATTGATTTCGCCTGCCGGCGCGAGCCGGCATGCAACTTGTAACACCGGAAATCACGCGCTAGATCAGCTTCAGCGCCCTGCCCCAGAGGACCTTATATGACCCGCACCATCGTCGCCTCGGCCACCCGCGAAATCGTCATCGGTTTCGACCAGCCCTTCTGCGTCATCGGCGAACGCATCAACCCGACCGGCCGCAAGAAGCTGGCCGCGGAAATGCAGGCCGGCAACTTCGACACCGTCATCAAGGACGCGCTGGAACAGGTCGCCGCCGGCGCCACGATGCTCGACATCAATGCGGGCGTAACCTCGGTCAACCCGAACGAAACCGAGCCGGGCCTGCTCGTCCAGACGCTGGAAATCGTCCAGGGTCTCGTCGATATCCCGCTCGCGATCGACTCGTCCGTTACGGCCGCCATCGAAGCCGGCCTCAAGGTCGCCAAGGGCCGCCCGCTGGTCAACTCCGTCACGGGTGAGGAAGAGAAGCTCGAAGCGATCCTGCCGCTCGTCAAGAAGTACAACGTGCCCGTCGTCGCCATCTCCAACGACGAGACGGGCATTTCGATGGATCCGGACGTCCGTTTCGCCGTCGCCAAGAAGATCGTCGAGCGCGCCGCCGATTATGGCATCCCGGCGCATGACATCGTCGTCGATCCGCTCGTCATGCCGATCGGCGCGCTGGGCGATGCCGGCCGCCAAGTCTTCCAGCTGCTCTATCGCCTGCGCAACGAGCTGAAGGTCAACACGACCTGCGGCCTCTCCAACATCTCCTTCGGCCTGCCGCACCGCCATGGCATCAATGCCGGCTTCATCCCGATGGTCATCGGCGCCGGCATGACCTCCGCTATCATGAACCCCTGCCGCCCGCAGGAAATGGAGGCCGTGCGCGCCGCCAACGTGCTGAACGGCACGGACTCCAATTGCACCAACTGGATCATGACCTACCGTGATCACAAACCCGCCGAAGGCGGCGCACCGGTTGCCGCTGCGGCAGCAGCGCCGGCTGCCGGCGGTGGCCGCCGCGGCGGTCGTGCAGCCCGCGCCGGGGCCGGCGCGAAGG
>CBFGOD010000286.1:0-6082 GCA_965650295.1 uncultured Shinella sp.
CGCTCGAAGGTCTTGGTGGCCTGGGCCAGCATCTCCGCCTGCGAGACCTTGCCGTCGCCGTCGGTATCGAGACGCTTCAGCATGCGTTCGGCACGCTCTTCACCACCCTTGCCCTGGTGGCCCTTGCCCTTCATCGCGCCGGCATCCGCCGTATCGAGGGCACCATCCTTGTTGCCGTCACGGCGCGCGAAACTCTTGTCGGCCGCGGCAAGCACTTCGGCTTCGGACAGTGAGCCGTTCTTGTCTGTGTCGGCGCGGTCGAACATTTTTCCAGCACCCGGCAGCATGAAGGGGCCGGCGGCCTGGAGCGCTTCGCGTGCCTTGTCCTTGTCGGCATCCGCGGCATCGCGAACGGCCTTGCGGGCTTCCTTGAAGGCGGCGTGGCGCGCCTTGATCTCGTCCTTCGTGACCTGGCCATTGCCGTCGGCATCGAAGGCCTTGAAGGCGGCGGAGGCATTGGCCTTGTACTCGTCGAGCGAGACCTTGCCGTCCTTGTTCGTGTCGAGGCGTTCGATCATCGCGGCATGGCGCTGATGATGTTTGCCTTCGCCCTTGGCGGCGAAAGCGGGTGCAGCGGCACCCGAGAAAAGCAGGCCGGCGGCGACGGCGCCGAGAAGAAGTTCCTTTTTAGCCATGGTCGTTCCTTTCATCCATCATGTCCCTTGCGAGACAGGATAGCGGGAAGACCGGCCGGGGCCAGTTACAAATTGGTAATTCAACCCTTTGGCCGGAAAGGGTTTTTTCCGTGTCCGGAATGTGTCGGGCTTAATTAGAGAAGCGCGTTGAGGAAGGCCGTGAGGTTCGACGTCGCATAGTCGATATGCTGGTCGTCCTCGCTGCGCTTTTCCCAGGCGTCGACGAATTCGTGGTTATCGTCCTGCGGCACGAGCAGCACGGTCTTCATGCCGAGCGCCTTGGGCACGACGAGATTGCGCGGCAGGTCCTCGAACATCACGGCATGCGGCGTGTCCACCCGGTGCAGCGCCATGAACTTGTCATAGGTCGCACCCGCCGGCTTCGGCACATATTCGGCCGCCACGATATCGAAGACATCGTCGAAATGGTGGAAGATGCCGAGCGCCTTGGCAGCCATCTCGGCATGTTTCACGCTGCCATTGGTGAAGATGAACTTGCGGCCGGGCAGGGCCTGGATCGCCTCGCCGAGCGGCAGGTCGGGCGACAGGACGCCGTAATTGATGGCGTGCGCCTTTTCCAGGAAGTCGGCCGGATCGATCTTGTGGTGGATCATCAGCCCGTTCAGCGTCGTGCCGTGATCGTAATAATATTGCTTCTGCAGCGCGCGTGCGTCTTCGCGCGACAGACCCAGCAAAGCCGAGACATAGGCCGTCATGTTCTGGTCGATCTGGGCGAAGAGATCGATGTGATGCGGGTAGAGCGTGTTGTCCAGGTCGAAGACCCAGTCACGCACATGGGCGAAGTCGGCTTTGTTCGGAAGATCGGTCATGGCCGTCTTATGGCACGGGCACAGGCGGAGGAAAATGGAAATTTCCATGCCGGCCCTCGGCGGTGATGGATTTGGCCGATGCCGCATGCTAGCGGCAGGGCATGGAACTCTGGATCCCCATCACCATCGCCGCCGCCTTCCTGCAGAACCTGCGCTCGGCCCTGCAAAAACACCTTCAGGGCAAGCTCGGCACGCGCGGCGCGAGCTTCGTGCGCTTCGGCTACGGCTTTCCGCTGGCGATCCTCTATGCCGTCGTGCTGCACTGGGGTGTGGGGCTCGATTTCCCCACGCTCAACTGGACCTTCGCCTTCTGGGCAGTGGTCGGCGGTCTGGCGCAGATTTTTGCGACCATGCTGCTGGTCTATCTTTTCTCGCTTAGGAATTTCGCCGTCGGCACGGCCTATTCCAAGACGGAACCGGTGCAGGCGGCGATCTTCGGTTTTGTGCTGCTCGGCGAGCGCATCACTTTCGGCGCCGTCATCGCCATCGTGGTCGGCGTCATCGGGGTGATGCTGATCTCGATTGCCCGCGCTCCGCTCTCCTGGCGCAATACGTTCGCGGCGCTGACCAGCCGCACCGCGCTGATCGGTATCGCCTCGGGCGCGGTCTTCGGCGTCTCGGCCGTCGCCTATCGCAGCGCGTCCCTGTCGCTCGACGGTCCCGGTCCGATCATGAACGCGGCCGTGACGCTCGCCTGCGTCACCACCTTCCAGACGGCCTTCATGCTGGTCTGGATGCTGTGGAAGGACAGACAAGAGATCGTGCAGGTGCTGCGGAGCTGGCGCTCGTCGGCACTGGTGGGCATTGCCGGAGTGCTGGGCTCTGCCTGCTGGTTTACCGCGATGAGCCTGCAGCAGGTCGCCTATGTTCGCGCGCTCGGCCAGATCGAGCTCGTCTTCACCTTCATGGCCTCCTACTTCCTGTTCCACGAGCGGGTGAACCGCACGGAAGTGGTGGGATGCCTGCTGATCGTCTGCGGCATCCTCGGCCTGCTCTTCTGGTAGGAGACCGGCGGCGCAAGGCCGCCGGCAGAGCGTCTCAGGGCACGATGAGCGTGCCGGCGCCGTGCTCGGTGAAGATTTCGAGCAGCACGGAATGGGCGGTCTTGCCGTTGAGGATGACGACGCCCTGCACGCCGGCCTTGATGGCGTCGATGCAGGTCTCGACCTTCGGGATCATGCCGCCGGAAATCGTGCCGTCCTTGATGAGCGCGCGCGCCTGGGCGACCGACAATTCCTTGATGAGCTGGCCGTTTTTGTCGAGCACGCCGGGAACATCGGTCAGGAACAGCAGGCGCGTGGCGTTCAGCGCACCGGCAATGGCGCCCGCGAAGGTATCGGCATTGATGTTGTAGGTGTGGCCGTCGCGGCCGGGGGCGACGGGGGCGATGACCGGGATCATCTCGGACTTGGCGAGCAGGTCGATCAGCGTGCGGTCGACTTCCACGACCTCACCGACGAAGCCGAGATCGAGGATGCGCTCGATATTGCTGTCGGGATCGACGACGGTCTTCTTGGCCTTTTCGGCGAAGACCATGTTGCCGTCCTTGCCGCAGAGACCGATCGCCCATTCGCCCGTCTGGTTGATGAGCGCGACGATCTCCTTGTTGATCGAGCCGGCGAGCACCATTTCGACGATCTCGACCGTCTTCTGGTCGGTGACGCGAAGGCCGCCTTCGAACTTCGATTCGATACCCATCTTGGACAGCATGGCGCCGATCTGCGGGCCGCCGCCATGCACGACGATCGGGTTGACGCCGGATTGCTTTAAAAGCGCGATATCGCTGGCGAAAGCCTTGCCGAGTTCCGGATTGCCCATGGCGTGGCCGCCATATTTCACCACGATGGTCTTGTTCTCGTAGCGCTGCATATAGGGCAGGGCCTGGGCGAGAAGGCGGGCTTGGGTTTCGCTTTCGGATAGGGACATGGCGGCCTCGTCGGATTGGATGGGCGCCTGTTTAACGCATGTTTTGTGACGATGGAATGATCCGCCGGCCACATTGCTGCGTAGGGCGAGAAAAAGACTTTGCCCAAAGCAAACGGGAGCCGCGTGTGACCGGCAACGACATATCCTATCTGATCGGCCGCGTGTCGCTGAAGGACCGCAAGGCCTTCGCCGTGCTCTACGACAAGACCGCGTCGAAACTTTTCGGCATCTGTTTGCGTATCCTGCGGGATAGAGGCGAGGCGGAAGAGGCGCTTCAGGACGTCTATGTGAAAATCTGGCAGCGCGCTGACCGCTATGTGGCAGGCGAGACGAGCCCGATGGCCTGGCTTGCGGCCGTTGCACGCAATCAGGCGATCGATCTCGTCAGGGCGCGAAGACCGGTGGCGTCGGATATCGATGCGGCCTATGATATCGCCGACCCGCTCATGACGCCGGAGGAGGCCGTCGTGCTGAGCTCGGAGGGCCGCCGGATCGATGGCTGCATGGAAACGCTGGCGCCGGAACGGGCATTGGCGGTTCGCCGTGCCTATATAGAGGGTCTGAGTTATGAGGAGCTCGCCGACATCCACGGCGTGCCGTTGAACACGATGCGAACCTGGCTTCGTCGAAGCCTGTTGAAACTGAGAGAGTGCATGAGCCGATGACGGCGTCCGACAAAGAGATGAGAGACCCCCGCCGCGACGAGGTGATCGCCGGCGAATATGTGCTCGGGGTGCTTTCGGCCGAAGACCGCCGCAAGGTGGAGGCCCGGCTTGCCAAGGACCGCCAGTTCGCCGCCATGGTGAACCGCTGGGAAGAGAACCTCTCGACCTTCAACGACGATTACGAGGCGCTGCAACCGCCGCCGCGCGCCTATTCCGCTATCGAGCAGCGCATTCTGGGCGCTGCGCCGCCGGATGCGGCCTTCTCCGGCAAGGTGGCCGGCGGGTTCTGGAATTCGCTGGTGCTGTGGCGTTCGCTCGCCCTTGCCTCGCTGGTCACCTCCATCGGCCTTGCCGTATCGATGAGCGCATTGCTCGCGCCGCGCCCGGTGAGCGGCGGCCGGCTGGTCGCGGACCTCGCAGGCGAGAACGCGACGATCAATCTCGTTGCCCGCTACGATGAGGCCAATGGCGCGTTGCGCGTCACGCCCGTCGCGGCCGGCAAGGAGAAGGAAAAGTCGCTCGAGCTGTGGCTCGTCGAGGACGGCAAGTCGCCGGTCTCGCTCGGCGTGCTGCCGCAGACCGGCGAGGGGGAACTGGCCGTGCCCGCCGTCATGCGTGGCCGTCTGGTGCAGGGTGCGGTGCTGGCCGTCAGCGTCGAGCCCTTCGGTGGGTCGCCGACGGGCGCCGTGACCGGCCCCGTCATTGCCTCAGGCGCTGCCCGCTTCGACTGACCGGATATAGCCCACCCCAAAGCCGCGCCTTGCGCGGCTTTTTTGTTTTGAAACCAGACATTTCCAAAAAAGATCGCCCGGTCTGAAACTCTTTTTCCGAAACGCCCGTTGCTCACAAGGATCGCCTGATGGGCATCGCAATCGGGAGGACCCGCATTCCGCGGGCCGAAAAAAAGGACCAACCCACCATGATCCGTTTCACGCTCCGCACCGCCGCCATTGCTTCGGTCCTCGCACTCGGCGCCTTTGCCGCCCATGCCGAGAACCCGATGGTCGGCGGTGCGCCGATGTTCGCCGAAAAGAACATCGTCGAAAACGCCGTCAATTCGAAGGATCACACGACGCTCGTCGCCGCCGTGAAGGCCGCGGGCCTCGTCGAAACGCTGTCCGGCAAAGGTCCGTTCACGGTGTTCGCGCCGACCAACGAAGCCTTCGAGGCGCTGCCGGCCGGTACGGTCGATACGCTGCTGAAGCCGGAAAACAAGGACCAGCTCACCAAGGTGCTGACCTGCCATGTCGTGGCGGCCGATGCGATGTCGGACGCGATCGGCAAGATGATCAAGGACGATGGCGGTGCGCACCCGGTCAAGACGGTCGGCGGCTGCATGCTGACGGCCAAGATGGACGGCGACAAGATCACGCTGACCGACGAAACGGGCGGTGTCGCGACCGTGACGATCGCCGACGTCAAGCAGTCGAACGGCGTCATTCACGTCATCGACAAGGTTCTGCTGCCGAAGGCCTGAGCCTCAAGGTCCCGCGCTTAACGGACCCACGCGGGATAACCAGTCCTTTGCCAGCCCTGGCCGCCGGAAGACCGGCGGCCTTTTTATGCGTGCCGACCTATTAACGCTCGATGGCGGTCAGGATGGCACTACGCAGTTCGTCCAGGCCGCGGCCTTTTTCCGAAGAGGTGGACAGCACCTCCGGGTAGGCGGCGGGGCGCTTGACGATCTTCAGCCGCGTTTCCTCGATGAGGCGCGGCACGCCGGCATCCTTGATCTTGTCGGTCTTGGTCAGCACGACCTGATAGGAGACGGCGGCCTTGTCGAGCAGGGTCAGGACCTCCTCGTCGTTCTTCTTGATGCCGTGGCGGCTGTCGATCAGCACATAGACGCGCTTCAGCGTGGAGCGGCCGCGCAGATAGTCGAAGACCAGCTTGGTCCAGGCATCGACATGCTCCTTCGGCGCCTGGGCATAGCCGTAACCGGGCATATCGACGAGCGCCATCGGCGGCAGGTCGCCTTCCTCGCCGGAAAAGCCGTCGGGCACGAAGGAATTGAGTTCCTGGGTGC
>CBFGOD010000287.1:0-6076 GCA_965650295.1 uncultured Shinella sp.
CACGTTCCTGACCTTCGTCGTCATCCCGGCCATCGCCGCCGCGATCCTCGGCCAGCTGCGGTCGCTCTACATCACGGCGATCGCCGGTGTCGGCATCGGCCTTGCCGAAGCCGTGCTGACGCCGATCACGCTGATCTCGCCCTATCGTGCGGCCGCCCCCTTCGTCATCGCGCTCATCGCCGTGACGATCCTCGGCAGCACCTCCCGTGCCTCGATGAGGGACCGATGAACACCCAGAGAACCCTTGCCCCGGCCGCCGTGCCGCTTGCCCCGGAAGCCACCGTTCGAAAGCCGCGCCCGCTGCTTGCCGTAGCCCTTGCCATGGCGATCTTTTCCGCCGCCGTCGCGCTTCTCGCCAATGCCTTCTGGCTGTCGGCGCTGACCTCGGCCATGGCGCTGTCGCTCTCCGTCGCCGGTGTCGCAGTGCTCTATGGCCAGCTCGGGCTCGTCTCGCTCTGCCAGTTCGCGCTGGTCGGGGTCGGCGGCTGGGTCACGCTGCGCATCGGCCATGGTTTTGCGCCGCCCTTCGAGGTGAGCTTGCTTGCCGGCGGCGTGGTCTCGGCATTGCTCGGCCTGCTGTTCGGCGTGCCTGCGCTGCGCCTGCGCGGCCTCTATCTCGCACTGGTGACGCTGATGCTGGCCGGTGCCTTCCAGATCGTGATTTCCGCCTGGGGTTTTCCCGATGGCGGTCCGGGTTTCCTCGGCCGTGCCGATGGGGTGGGTCGCTCCATGCTGGCGCGCCCGGCGCTGGCGACCGAGGCGGTGCCGTATTTCCTCTATTGCGCCGTCATCGCCACGCTCGGCTTGATGCTGGTGCAGGCGCACAAGATCACCCGGCCGGGCCGTGCCTGGGCGCTGATCCGCAAGGGTGAGACAGTGGCGATCGCCTCCGGCGTCAATGTGCTCGCCTACAAGGCCTGGGCCTTCGCGCTTTCGGGTTTCCTCGCGGGCATTGCGGGCGGCCTGCTCGCCGGCAATGTCGGCCAGCTGGAAGGCCGCGCGTTCTCTGCATTTGAGAGCCTCAATCTCTTCGCGCTGGCGACGGTCGGCGGTGCCTTCCACTGGTACGGCGCCGTCATCGCCGGCCTTCTGCTGCGCGCGCTGCCGGCCCTGCTCACCGATCTCGGCATCGACGGCTATGTCACCATCGGCATTTTCGGCGTTGCGTTGTTCCATGCGCTGGCTACGGCGCCGACCGGCATTGCCGGCCAGATCGCCAATCTCCTTGCACGCTTTACCAGGGGAGGCGAGCGATGATCGAAATCGAAACGCTCTCGGTCCGTTTCGGCGGCATCAAGCCGATCGACCAGCTGACCGCCATGCTGAGCGCGCCCGTCTCCGGCCTCATCGGCCCGAACGGCGCCGGTAAGACGACGCTGCTCAACGTGCTCTCCGGTTTCGTGCGCCCCGTCGAAGGCGTCATCAAACTGGATGGCCGTTCGCTGCTGCCGCTCTCGCCGCTGCAACGGGTGCGGGCCGGCCTGCGCCGCTCGTTCCAGACGGAGCAGGTGGTGGAAGACCTGACCGCCCGCGACAATCTCGCGGCGCTTGCCGACAATGTCGCTGCCGTGGGCGAGCGCAGCCGCACGACGGATCGCGCGCTCGATTTCGTCGGTCTCGGCAGCGTCGCCCACCGCCTCGGCGCCCGGCTGAACCTCTTCGAGCGACGATTGGTGGAACTCGGCAAATGCCTGATCGGCACGCCGCGCCTGATCCTGCTCGACGAACCCGCCGCCGGCCTGACGGACGAGGAGGGCGCACGCCTGCGCGACCTTGTTCTCGCCATTCCCGATGCCTTCGGGGCGCAGGTCATCGTTATCGACCACGACGTGGAACTCATCCGCGCCATGTGCGCGGAAACGCTGGTGCTCGACTATGGCAAGCGTCTGGCGCTCGGTCGCACGGAGACGGTGCTTGCCGATCCCGATGTCCGCCGCGCCTATCTGGGAGAACTGTGATGAGCAAGGACACCATCACCGTCGACAATCTCGTCGTCGAGCGTGGCGGCAAGCGCGTGCTGCACGGCATTTCCTTCGCGCTCCAGCCGGGGGCGATCAGCACCCTTCTCGGCGCGAACGGTGCCGGCAAATCCAGCACCGTCATGGCGCTTTCCGGCGCCATTTCCACCGCATCGGGCAGCGTCTCGCTCGGCGACCTCAGGCTGACGGGGCTTTCGCCCGATGCGGTGCGCCGGCGTGGCGTGGCCATGGTGCCGGAAGGGCACCGTGTGCTCGGCCAGATGAGCGTCGAGGACAATCTGCTCGTCTCGGTGCTCGAGCGCGGCACGACGGCGCGGCGCGACGGGTTGGCGCGGGCCTTCGCTATCTTTCCGGAACTCGAAGCCCGCCGTCGTCAGCTTGCCGGCGATCTCTCGGGCGGCCAGAAGCAGATGCTGGCGATGGCGCAGGCCTTTCTGGCAAAGCCACGCTTCATGATTGTCGACGAACTCTCGCTCGGTCTTGCGCCCGCCATCGTCAAGCGGCTGGCGGAGGCGCTCACCCTTGCCGCCCAGGATGGCATCGGCGTGCTGCTCATCGAGCAGTTCGCCAATCTGGCGCTCGGTCTTGCCAGCCATGCGTTGGTGATGGAGCGCGGCCGCATCGTCTTCGACGGATCCTCGCAAACCCTGCGCCAGCAGCCGGATATCCTGCACGGCGCCTATCTGGCGGTGTGAGCCATGGGCACGCTTTCGCCGCTCGAAGCCGCAACCGGTCTGGATGTCCGCTTCGTCGCCCGCCGGCTGTTCGGCTCCGTGCGGCTGCATTTTTCCGAGGGGCGAGAGCGGGCGAGCCGCATCGTTTCGGCGAAACTCGGCCAGTGCCGGCTGACACGGCTGAATGCCGAGGCGCATCTGGTCGATGGCAGCCGCGTGCTGTCGGATGGCAACCGGCCGGATATGATCAAGCTGATCATCCAGCCGCATGGCCGCTCCGTCTTCCACCAGGGCGGCTGTGATCTCACCGTCAGTTCGCAGGCGCTGGTGATCTACGATCCCGCCTATAGCTACCGGCTCGAAAACCCCATGCCCGTCGAAGTGCTGATGCTGCAGGTGCCGCGCGAGACGCTGCCGCGCGCGGTAGTCGGACGCCTGCGCCGACCGATGGCGGCCCCACTCGCGCCCGGGGGGCTGCAAAATATCCTGCTGTCGATGATGCAGGGGGCCGTGCTGGAGATGGATAGATTTGACGCCGCAGGCCGCGAAAGCCTCGGCCGGGCGATGGCGGACCTGACGCGCACCGTCATCACCGATTGCTCGCTGGCCGACCATCCGGCCGATGCGCCGCCGCTGGCTTTGCTGTTTGATCGTATCAAGGCTTACGTGGCGGACAATATCCAGCGGAGCGATCTCGATGCGGCGGATATTGCGCGGCGCATGGGCTGTTCGGTGCGCTATGTCTACCGGGCTTTCGAGGTGCAGGGCCTCACACCGGCCGATTTCATTTGGGGGCAGCGTCTTCAAACGGCGGCCGAAGCCCTGCGCAATCGCCCGGTCCGTCCCGGTTCCATCGCCGAAGTCGCTTTCGAGTTCGGCTTTTCCTCCAGCGCGCATTTTTCGCGACTCTTTCGCCAGCGGTATGATCGAACGCCGTCGCAATGGCGGGAGGCGGCGGAGTGATCCGCCGCCTCTGCCGGTCATTCAGGCCTGCATCGCCTCGGCGACGCGCAGCGTGTCGGTGAACTGCTCGAAGCGGCGGATCTTGTCGTCCGCCACGCCCCAGACATGCACGACACGCACATTCATCGCCTTGCCGGTCACCTTGTAGGTGGCCGTGTAGGTGCCGATGGCGACCACGTCGTTGCCGGCATCGAGAAGGCGCTCCAGCGTGAAGGTGTAGCCGTCCCAGGCCGCGCCCAGTGCTGCGAAGACGTTCTGCACGATGGCATCCGGGCCGACATAGGTGCCGGCGCAGGGAAAGCCGTCCATCTCCGTCCAGCGGCAATCCTCGGCGATATCGGCGAGCATGCCGGCCATGTCGCGGCGGGCATTGGCGTCGTAGTGGGCTTTGACGATCTCGTAAGCGGTACGCATCAGACGGGTGCCTCGCCGGGCTGGTAGAAGGTCACGGAGGCCTTGCGGATGAAGGCGCCGGCATTGCTGTTCTGGATCGCACCCTCACCATTGATGCCGAGGAACTTGCCGGTCGAGCGCATGTCGTCGAAGTTGTAGAAAAAGGTCGAGGCGACCGGGATCTTGAACTCGCGGAAGGTGAAGATGTACTGCCCCTCGGCGAATTTGTAGGTCGTGGCAAGGTCCACGTCGCCGTGGCCGCGCTGCACGCCGACCAGGCACTGCCAGGCATAGCGCTTCGAGGACAGGTAGGTGTGCTCGTAGACATGGTTGGGGCTGTAGGTGAAATGGGCGCGCAGGCCGATGAGGTCGCGCGTCTCCTCCGGCACCATGCCGCTTGCTTCCCCGCCGGCAATCACGCCCGGGCGGAAAATCTGGCCGACCTGCGGTTCGCCCACCGTCTCCTCTTTGGAGTGCACGATCGAAAGGATCGACAGCGCGCGGCGGGAGGCGAGGTTGAGGATGACGGTCTCGGCCTCGAGCGGCTTGTCCGTGAAGGCGATCTCGACGAAATAGGTGTCGGGCGCGACCTCGACCACCTCAACGCTGTCGGTGCCCGAACCGGATGCATCCGTCCAGGTCACCTTGTCCTTGGTGAAATCGAGGGTGAGTTCGCGGCCGTCGTCGAAATGGACGGTGTGTTTCGTGCCGGCCAGCACCTCTGTCAGAGGCAGGCGGTTGGTGTCGATGCCATAGGCGAATTGGTCGTAGGTCTTCCAGTCCTTGGGGTTTTGCTGCGCCATATCGGGTTCCTCCTATTCCACAAAGGCAAGGGTTGGCAGGTCGACGGTGCCGGCACCGCCGTCGACCGTCAGGATCGCGCCATTGATCATCGCGGCCTCGCCGGAGGCGAGGAAGCAGACGGCATTGGCGACGTCTTCTGCACTTGCCGGGCGGCCGAGCGGCACATCCTTGGTGACGAGCGCATAGGCCTCGGCGATCGAGGCGAGCTTGTGCTTCTCGACCAGCATTTCCATCTGCTCGTCGGCCATCGCCGTCGTCACCCAGCCGGGGCAGACCGTGTTGGTGCGCACGCCGAGGCGGCCATAGTCGCGGGCCAGAGACTTCGCCAGGCCGATGCAGCCGTGTTTCATGGTGACGTAGCCCACGGCATCCGGCCCGGCGAAGAGACCGGCGATAGAGGACAGCACGACGATATTGCCCTTGGAGCGGATGAGATGCGGCAGGCTCTCGCGCGCCGAGACGAAGGCGGTGTTGAGGTTGAGGCGGACGGCGAGCTCCCAGGTCTCGTCGCTCATCGAGACCGTCGGGCCGACGCCGTGGCCGCCGGCATTGGCGATCAGGATGTCGATGCCGCCGAATTTTTCGGCCGTCGCCGTCACCGCGGCCTTCATGCTCTCCGTGTCGGCTGCATCCGCCGCGAAGACGGCCGCGCCGATCTCCTCGGCGACGGCATGCAGCGGCTCCGGCCGCCGCCCGCCCAACGCCACCTTACCACCCTCGGCGGCGATGCGCCGTGCGACTGCAGCGCCGATACCCGTGCCGCCACCCGTGACGATGGCAACCTTTTTGTCAAAACGCATGGTTTCCTCCCTTTTCCGGATCGATCATGCAGCGATGGCGCGGGATCGTCGCGTCCGGTTCTGCACATTCTCTTGTCCAGGACTGCACGAAGGCCGCCGGGAGGTGCGGCCCTTCGCACAAGAAAAAGGCGGCCCGTTGGGGCCGCCTCTGGTTCAGTAGACCTTTGCGCCTGTTGGCGCCTCGGCCGGCTCGGCGGCCTTGAAGTCTTTGAGCAGTTTCGTCGTAGCGTTGGCGAGCAGCGTCACGTCGTTGCCGATGGCGACGAAGGTGGCGCCGAGCTCGAGATAGCGCTTGGCGAGACCGAGATCGCCGATCAGGATGCCGGCCGCCTTGCCATGCGACTGGATCTTCTTCAGCGCCTTCTCCACTTCTGCCTGCACTTCCGGCGCGCCGGGTTTTCCGAGGAAGCCCATGTCGGCGGCAAGGTCGGCCGGGCCGATGAAGACGCCGTCGACGCCGTCT
>CBFGOD010000288.1:0-6063 GCA_965650295.1 uncultured Shinella sp.
CGCTCAGAACATGCATTGGGCCGACCAGGGCGCCTGGACCGGCGAAGTCTCGCCCGTGATGCTGAAGGATTGCAATCTCGATCTCGTCGAGCTCGGCCATTCCGAACGCCGCGAACACTTCGGCGAGACCGACGAAACGGTCGGCCTCAAGACGGAAGCCGCCGTACGCCATGGCCTCGTGCCGCTGATCTGCATCGGCGAGACGCTGGCTGACCGCGAAAGCGGCCGCGCGGACGAGGTGCTCGCCAAGGAAGTGCGCGGCGCGCTCGGCAAGCTCCAGGGCGCCCAGAAGCAGGCCGAAATCCTTCTCGCCTATGAGCCCGTCTGGGCGATCGGCGAAAACGGCATTCCCGCCACCGCCGACTATGCAAATGCCCGCCATGCGGAAATCGCAAAGGTGGCGGAGGACGTGCTCGGCCGCCGCATTCCCTGCCTCTATGGCGGCTCGGTCAACCCGCAGAATTGCGAAGAATTGATCGTCTGCCCCGACATTGACGGGCTCTTCATCGGCCGCTCGGCCTGGAAGGTCGAAGGCTATCTCGACATCCTGGCGCGCTGCGCCGCCACCATCTGAAAAGGAGAACTCCCATGAAACTCGCTATTGCCGGTGACAGCGCAGGCGAAGGCCTTGCCAAGATCCTTGCCGACCACCTGAAGGCCAGCCATGACGTGCACGAAATCTCGCGCACCGATGCCGGCCCGGATGCCTTCTACGCCACACTCTCCGATCGCGTCGCCTCGGCCGTCATCGCCGGCGAATACGATCGCGCGATCCTCGTCTGCGGCACCGGCATCGGCGTCTGCATCTCGGCTAACAAGGTGCCCGGTATCCGCGCTGCGCTGACGCACGACACCTATTCGGCCGAGCGCGCCGCGCTTTCCAACAATGCCCAGATCATCACCATGGGCGCCCGCGTCATCGGCTCGGAACTGGCCAAGGCCATCGCCGACGCCTATCTCGCGCAGACCTTTGACGAAAACGGCCGCTCGGCCGGCAACGTCCAGGCGATCAACGAGGTCGACGCCAAGTACAACGCCGGCAAATAAGGCCGGCATGGGACCGGCGCATCTCAACGGGTGCGCCGGCCTAAGCGATGCGAATCGCTGCCGCCCGTAGGCATCCCCGAATCATCTTTCAAAAGCGCGATTGCCCGCCGCCGTTCCGACTGTGCGCGGAATGCCGCTAGCGCAGCGCCCCGAGCCGGCCTGTCCAAGCATCGCGACGGCCGGCCTTTCGCGTACCGCGCGCGTTTCCCAGCTTCCACTCATCACCACGGCGACACCGCGAGGGCAACTTGGTGGCAACCATAATGGCAGCTACGCGACAGCGCGCTTCAGAACCTTCGGGAAAACGCTAAGTTTTCAAAGAATTAGTTTGACGCCCCAACTCAAGCGCCGCCCTGATGCGCGCCAAACAGCACATTGTGGCAAGGCATGCCTCGCACCAGCCAGCGCTGTAAATTAACCATTTGTTAACCATTTCACAGCTACACCGGAGCAAACGAAAATTAACCAAGATGACTGACGTGTTAACTCAACCCCGGCCGATCCGCCTCAAGGGGCGCTCCTTTCTTGCGCTCGCATTGACCCCAGAGCTGCCCGTCCAGGACTGGCTGGTGCGGCTCGACGATCTGGCCGCCCGCTCGGCCGGGTTCTTCCTTCGCCGGCCCGTTGTGCTCGATATCGATGGCCTCGATATCGACCGTCAGGAACTGCGCGATCTCGTCAGCGAACTCTCGACCCGCAATGTGCGCGTCATGGGCATCGAGGGCGCCCGCACGTCGCAGCTTGGCCCCGACATGCCGCCCGCCATGACCGACGGTCGCCCGGCCGCCGATTTCGAGGCCCCTGCGGAAGACGAAAAGGCAGCCGCCGGTAAGGCGAAATCGGCCCAACCGGCCCAGACCGTCGTGGTCGAGCCGGTCGTCACCCCGGCCACCGTGACGCCTTCGCTCGTCGTCTCGCGGCCGGTGCGTTCCGGACAGTCGATCTTCTTCCCGGAAGGCGACGTCACCATCATCGGCTCGGTCGCCTCGGGCGCGGAAGTCGTCGCCGGCGGCTCGATCCATGTCTACGGCCCGCTGCGCGGCCGCGCCATGGCCGGCACGACGGGCAATGCCAGCGCGCGCATCTTCTGCCGCAAGCTGGAGGCGGAACTCATTGCCATCGACGGCTTCTACAAGACGGCCGACGACATGGAAGAGACCCTGCGCGGCAAGCCGGCGCAGATCTGGCTTGAAGGCGAACAAATCACGGCCGCGACACTCGGCTGAACGGAATTCCCAACCACTGGAGAGGTACATGGGTAAGGTAATCGTTGTCACATCGGGCAAGGGCGGCGTCGGCAAGACGACGTCGTCGGCAGCCCTCGGCGCCGCGTTGGCGCAGAATGGCGAAAAGGTCGTGGTCGTGGATTTCGACGTCGGCCTGCGCAATCTCGATCTCGTCATGGGCGCGGAACGCCGCGTGGTCTATGACCTCGTCAACGTCATCCAGGGCGAAGCCAAGCTCACCCAGGCGCTGATCCGCGACAAGCGCGTCGAGACGCTCTACCTGCTGCCGGCCTCCCAGACGCGTGACAAGGACAATCTCACGCCCGAAGGCGTCGAGAAGGTCATCGCAGCGCTGAAAAATGCGTTCGACTGGGTGATCTGCGACAGCCCGGCCGGCATTGAGCGCGGCGCGACGCTTGCCATGCGCCATGCCGATATCGCTATCGTCGTGACCAATCCGGAAGTGTCGTCGGTTCGCGACTCAGACCGCATCATCGGCCTGCTCGATTCCAAGACGCTGAAGGCGGAAAACGGCGAGCGTGTCGAAAAGCACCTGCTGCTCACCCGCTACGACGCCGTGCGCGCCGAGCGTGGCGACATGCTGAAGGTCGACGACGTGCTCGAAATCCTCTCCATCCCGCTGCTCGGCATCATTCCCGAGAGCATGGACGTGCTGCGCGCCTCCAACGTCGGTGCGCCGGTAACACTCGCCGACACCCGCAGCGCCCCGGCACTCGCCTATTTCGAAGCGACGCGCCGCCTGAAGGGCGAGAACCTGCCGATCACCATTCCCGGCGACAAGCGCGGTTTCTTCGGCAAGATCTTCGGAAGGAAGGCGGCATGAACCTGTTCCGCTTCTTTTCCAAGGGCCAGTCGGCACCGGCCGCGCGCGAGCGGCTGCAGGTGCTGCTCGCCCACGAGCGCGCCGCCACCGGCGACGTCGATCTCGTCAACAAGCTGCGCGACGAAATCCTGAAGGCGATTTCCAAGCACATGCAGGTCGACGACGAGAAGGTTTCGATCAAGATGGAGCGCGGCGCGCAGGTCTCGACGCTTGCCGTCGACATCGAGATCCCGTTCGACGCCGGCAAGAAGGCCGCCTGATCGACCATCGTTTCAACCGCCGCGCCCTTGGGGGGGCGGTGTCGGGCAACCCCGAAGAAGGACCACAACCCGGACCATCGGCCGCTTTACAGAGGCCGGATGCCGCATTCTTAAACCACTGAAAAGGAGATCGTCATGAGCCGTTTAGCGTTGCTGGAGAGACTGAAAGTCGCCCAGAAGATGCCCAAATACCAGGGCCGTGACATCACCACGATCAGCGCCATCCTCTCCAATCAGGCGCTGGCACGGCATGTGGAAGTTTGCGAACAGGGCGCCGGTATCGTGCACCAGCCTTCGGGCAACCCCATCCAGCATCAGGCTTGAAACCGAAACAACCCCGCTCCGGCGGGGTTGTTTGTTTCAGACGCCCAGATCGGCCGCCAGAGAGCGCACGTCCGCGACATAGCGTTTCAGGCGGGCAGCATTGTCTGCAAGATCCGGCCGGGCGGCCGCCCAACCGATATAGGTGAGCGCGCGCAGGAGCAGGAAAAGCGGCAGATGCTCGAAATCCGCCTCGGCCTTAGGCCGGATGACGGCATAGCCTTCGAGCAGCGCCTGCCGCAGCGCCGGATAGGACGGTTCACGCCGGTTGCGCAGCAGCGCCGTCGCCAGATCGAACAGGCGGAAGCCGAAACCGCAATCGTCGAAATCGATGAAGGCGACAGCCCCTTTGCGCACGAAGATGTTTTCGCGCACGGTATCGGCGTGGATCAGGCCGTAGTCGAGACCGGAGGCGATGGCTGCGAGGCGCGCAATCAGCGTTTCGCGCAGGGCCGTCAGATAGGCCTGGTCCTCGGCCGGCAGCACCGCGCAATCCCAAAACCGGCCCCAGAACGGTGCCTCTCCAAGCAGACCGTCGGCATCCCAGGCCGGGCGCTCGAAGCCCACCGGCTGTCGGAAGGCATCCGCTGCACCATGCAGCAGCGCAAGCTCCCGGCCGATGGAGCGGAAGATCGCCTGGAGGTCACGGCCTTCCTGCACCAGGGGAACGCCGGTTTCGCCAAGCGGCTCGCCATCGATCCAGCCGATGAGGTCGGCGTAGTAAGGCCCGTCTCCGAAGGCGACGAGCAGGGCGCCGTTCGCGGCCGGGATCGGCTGCGGTACGGCGAGCCCACGGTCACGCAGGTTCGCCATGAAGGCGAGTTCCGAGGCAAGCGCCGCCTGGGAGTGGTAGGCCGGGCGATGCAGGCGAAGGGCCGCCGGATCGCCCCAGGCGAGCCTCACCTTGAAGACCGCGTTTTCGCGGTACTTGATCAGTTCCGGCACCTGCTCCGGCAGGTCCCAATGGGCAAGGGCGGCGATCGCCCGTTTCGTCAGCATCTCCTCCATACCGCTCATCGCTTCAGAGCCCACCCAGCACGTCGTCGAGGATCGAAAGCATCAAATCGGCATTGTCCTTTGAAAAGGGCATGGGCGGGCGGATCTTCGTGGCATTCTGGTGAATGCCGAGCTTGCCCATCAGGACGCCGCGTTCGCGCATGCCGTTGATGATACGGGTGGCGATGTCGGAGGCCGGCGTCTTCTCTGCCCGATCGAGCACCAGTTCGGCGCCGAAGAACAGGCCGGAGCCGCGCACATTGCCGATCAGCGCATGCTTTTCCGCAAGCTTTTGCAGGCCCTGCCGCGCATAGGCACCGACATCCAGTGCATTGGCCTGAAGCTTCTCGTCTTCCAGCACATCGAGAACGGCCATGGCGGCCGCGCAGGAAACCGGGTTTCCGCCGAAGGTGTTGAAGTAGCGAAACGCCTTGCGAAAGGCATTCAAGGTCTCGGAACTCGCAACGACGCCGCCGATCGGATGGCCGTTGCCCATCGGCTTGCCGAGGGTTACGACATCGGGGACGATGCCCGCCTTCTGGTGGCCCCACATATGGCTGCCGGTGCGGCCGAAACCGGGCTGCACCTCGTCGCAGATGACGAGGCCGCCGGCCCTGCGCACCGCCGCCACGGCCGGCGCAAGGAAGTTTTCCGGCAGATCGGGAAAACCTTCATTGGCGAAGAAGGGATCGATGATCAGCGCGGAAAAGCCGAAGGGGCTTTCCTGCAAAGAGGCAATGGCCTCCTCCACCTTCGCCGCCCAGGTCGCTGCGAAAGCATGACCGCCCTCGCCGCCCAGCGGACGATAGGCATCGGGCGCCGGAACGTGGCGAACGTGGCCGCCATAACCGCCGACCGGCGGCATGCGCGTCGAAAGCTGCGACACCGCCGTCGTGTTGCCGTGATAGGTGAAGTCGGTGGCGATGACGCCCGCCTTGCCGGTCACGGCCTGCGCCATGCGCAGCGCGACATCGTTCGCCTCGCTGCCGGTGCAGGTGAGGATGGCGGTGTCGAGGCTCTTGTCGAAGGTCGCGGTCAGGCGCTCGACATAATCGAGAATGCCTTCGTGCAGGTAGCGGGTATGGGTGTTGAGCGTCGAGGCCTGCCGGCAGATCGCCTCCACCACGCGCGGATGACAATGGCCGACATGCGGCACGTTGTTGTAGCAGTCGAGATACTTTTTCCCGTCCGCATCCCACAGCCAGACACCCTCGCCCTTCACCAGATGGACCGGATCCTCGTAGAAGAGCGACATGTTGCGGCCGAGCAATTTTTCGCGCCGCGCGCGCAGAGCTTCGGTGTCGGTCATCGCGATACCCCCCTCTGCCCTGCCGGGCATCTCCCCCACAAGGGGGGAGATTGGATGGGG
>CBFGOD010000289.1:0-6044 GCA_965650295.1 uncultured Shinella sp.
CGGCAAGGCGCGCGCGGCGGGCTTGCCGGTCGTCCAGGCTCGCAAAGCTCCAGAAGTGGACGATCTCGTTGATCGGCCCGATCTCCGAGGAGAAATAGCCGACGAGATTGCCGAGATGTTTCTTCTGGATCGCGATGCCGGTTTCGCCGACCACCTTGAGGTATTCGGGAATGCCGCCGTTCTTCAGCCTGTAGGTGCGGATCTCGACGAACATGCCGGTCACCGCATCACGAAGGGATCGGGGATCGGATCGTCCGACGTCCTGAGCCACACGGTCTTCGTCTTGGTATAGTCGAGCGCGGCGGCAAGGCCACCTTCACGCCCCTGCCCCGACTGGCCGTATCCGCCGAACGGTGCGATCGGCGAGACGGCGCGGTAGGTGTTGACCCAGACGATGCCGGCGCGGATGCGCTTGATCATGCGGTGCGCACGCGCGAGATTGCGCGTGAAAACGCCCGAGGCGAGACCGTACGGCGTTGCATTTGCAAGCTGCACAGCCTCCTCCTCCGTCGTGAAGGAGAGGACGGAGAGCACTGGCCCAAACAGCTCGGTCTCCACCGAAGCGGCGGAAACGCCGTCACAGTCGAGAATGGTGGGCGTGTAGTAAAAACCATTCCCCTCGCCTGCCCGGCCGCCGGTGACGAGCGTCGCACCGGCCGCAAGCGAGGCGGCAACCACCCTCTCGATATGATCCCGCTGCCGCCTGGTGCAGAGCGGCCCGACCTCCGTTGCCATATCAAGCGGCGAGCCGATGCGGATGGCCTCCGCCTTGGCTTTCAGGATGGCGAGAAACCGGTCCTTAATGGAGGCTTCGACGATGAGGCGGGAGCCCGCCACGCAGCTCTGGCCGGTCGCCGCGAAAATCCCGGCGACCTGCGCATTGGCCGCACTCTCCAGATCGCAATCGGCAAAGACGATGAAGGGCGACTTGCCGCCGAGTTCGAGCGAGGTCGTCGCAAGGTTTTCCGCAGAATTTCGCACCACGGCGGCGGCCGTGCCCGGACCGCCGGTGAAGGCGATATGGTCGACGCCGGGATGGCGGGTCAGCGCGTTGCCGCAGGTCGGGCCGAAGCCGGTCAGGATATTGACCACGCCGGCCGGAAAGCCTGCCTCATGCACCAGCCGGGCGAATTCGAGAAGCGGTGCCGGACCATCCTCCGACGCCTTGACGACCAGCGTGCAGCCCGCGGCCAGCGCCGGGCCGATCTTGACGGCCGATAGGAAGAGCTGGCTGTTCCACGGCACGACTGCGGCCACGACGCCGATCGGTTCGCGGCGCGTCCAGACATCCATATCCGCCTTGTCGATGGCAAGCGTCGCGCCCTCGATCTTGTCGGCCAGTCCGGCATAGTAGCGATAGTAATCGGCGACATAGGCGATCTGCGCGGAGGTCTCGCGGATGATCTTGCCGGTGTCGCGGGTTTCGAGTTCGGCGAGCTTCTGCGCATTGGCCTGCACGAGATCGGCAAGCTTGTAGAGCAACTTGCCGCGGGCCGTCGCGGTCATGGCGGGCCATTCGCCGGTCCACAGCGCACGCTGCGCCGCCTTCACCGCGCGATCGACATCATCCTCGCGCGCTTCCGCCATGGCCGCCCAGACGATCCCTGTCGCGGGATCGATCGAGTCGAACCGCGCCGCGCCATCTTCGAAGGTTCCGTCTATATATTGCTGGAAGCTCTGCATGGCTGCCTCACCGGAATGCCGGCATGACATCGGCGATGAAGCGTTCGAGCGACGCCTTCTTGCGCTCGAAGCTCATGCCCGTGTCGATCCAGAACGAATATTCGTCGTAGCCGAGATCCTCGTAGACCTTCAGCCGCTTGATCACCTCGTCCGCCGTGCCGATCGGCATGTTTTCGCGCATCTTCTGCGGCGAGAGGTTGGGATTGGCAGCGAGTTCCTCTTCGCTCAGGCGCGCGATCAGGCCCTGCTCGATCGGCCGCTCGTTCTTGAACCAGGCGAAGAAGTAATTGTAGTAGGTGCTCACTTCCTTGGCCGCCTGCGCGATATCGGCCTCGTCAGAGCCGACATAGGTGTGCAAGAGCAGCATGATCTTCGGCCGGGAAACGCCGGTCGCCTTTTCACAGGCCGCGTCGAAGCGTTCCATCAGGCTCGAAATCTCCGCCTCGCCATTGGCAAGCGGCGTGCACTGCACGTTGCAGCCATTGGCGACAGCGAATTCGTGGCTGTTGGGATCGCGCGCCGCGACCCAGATCGGCGGATGCGGCTGTTGCGCCGGCTTCGGTGCGGAGGTCGTCTTCGGGAATTTCCAGAACTCGCCGTCATGCGCATAGTCGCCAGCCCATAGCCCCTTCACGGCCGGGATCAGTTCCCGCATGCGCTGGCCGGCGCCCCAGGCGTCGAGGCCCGGCAGCAGCCGCTCATATTCGAAGCTGTATGCGCCCCGCGCAATGCCGATATCCAGGCGACCGCCCGTGATGATGTCGGTCATCGCCGCCTCGCCGGCAAGCTTGATCGGGTGCCAGAACGGTGCGATCACCGTGCCCGTGCCGAGGCGCACGTTCGTGGTGCGCCGCGCGAGATCGGCAATGTTGACGAAGGGGTTCGGCGCGATGGTGAAATCCATGCCGTGGTGTTCGCCAGTCCAGATGGCATGCATGCCACCCTTGTCCGCGATCTCGCACAGCGCGATGAATTCCTCGTAGAGCTCCTGATGGTTCTGGCTGGCATCCAGCCGCTCCATGTGAACGAACAGGGAGAATTTCATGGCTTACCCCTTTGTGGCCACGGCGTGCACGCGGCCCTTTTCCTGATTTCCGAAATAGACGCCGAAATTGCCAAGCGTGCTTTCCGCTCCGTAGCGCTTGACGATGTCACGCACGGCACTGTCGGCAATCTCTGCCACCGGCGGCGCCTGGATGGGGAAGAACCGGCCGCTTTTGGGCGCCCCCTCTCCCAATTCACCGCGGTAAACGACATGTTGCCGGCCCGTCGTGGTGTCTTCATAGACGGAATAAAGAAGCCCGGTCGTGAGCGTCAGGCCGACCGTTTGCGCGATCTGCCCTTCCAGGGCTTCCATCCCGTCACCTTCGGCCTTTTCGACGAAGGGAAGCGTCCAGCCCCCCTTGCCATCCTCGACCAGCAGGATTTCCCCATCCCGCACGGCGACTGCGCCGAGGAGGAGGCTCTCCGCCGAGGCAAGCAGCGTCTTTTCGGCGAGTGCCGGCGTGAAGTAGCCTCCGCGGGCATAGCCGAGCCCGGTCTTGCTGCTGTTGTCGAAACCTTCGACACGGCCAAGCAGGATAACGTGATCGCCGGCATCGACGACCTCCTGCATCGCACAATCGAACCAGGCAGCGACGTCAGCGAAAACCGGTGATCCAAACGGACCATTCTGCCATTGCACGGACGCGAAACGATCCTCGACGGGACGGGCGAAGGTGTTGGAGACATCCTTCTGCCCTTCCGACAGAATGTTCACGCCAAACCCCTTGGCGCAGGTCAGCGTCGCATAGTTGCGGGAGGTCTTGGCAAGGCACACGAGCAGCAGGGGCGGATCGAGCGAAACGCTCGTAAAACTATTGGCAGTGAAGCCGATGGGCGCGCCGGCATCGTCGATCGTCGTCACGACGGTGACGCCGGTCAGGAATGCGCCGAAGGCATCCCGCAGGGCTCTCGCATCTGATGTCATGGTTTCCTCCCATGGTCCTCAGGGACCGAATGTTTCAGCTCGAAGCCAGCCAATCGGCAAGTGCGCGGTTTACCGCATCGGGCGCAGTCAGGTTCACCATATGGCGATGCCCTTCAATCACCACAGCCCGTCCCCGGTGCGCTGCGGCAGCCATGTCCCGCGCCATCTCGGCGGTCGAATTCAGGTCGCCGTCTCCCGTCAGGAACAGCGCCGGGCATTCGACCTTCGGCCAGCAGTCCGCATAGACCGCATCCCCGCTGGCAAACGCCGTATAGGCTGCGGAATAGCCCGTCGGATCGACCGCCTGGAGCAGTTCGCGCACCAGCGCGAAAGCTTCGGTTGCTTCTTCCTCCCTGGAGAACCAGCGGGCCAACGGCGCGACACGGTCGAAGTCGCCGGAGCCGATTTCCCTGGCCCGCGCCTCCACCGCTTGCCGTGCAGCCGACCCGCGGCGATGTACGCCGTTCAGCAGCGCGACGCGTCGGAGCTTTTCCGGCGCCGTCGCCACGATACCGCTTGCGATCAGCGCCCCCATCGAATGGCCGGCGACATTTACCGGTCCGACATCGATCTCCTCCAGGAACCGCCGGAACCATGCCACATAGAGGGTCAAGTCAGGCGCATCCTCCAGCGCATCCGAAAAACCGTGGCCGGGAAGATCGACCGCGATCACGCGAAAATCACGCGCCAGCCGGTCGATCTGCGGCTGCCAGGCTTCGATGCGCATGCCGACACCGTGGATGAGAACGAGGGTTTCGTCCCCCTCGCCCCGCTCCAGATAGGCAGCGCCCGAGGGCGTCTTAGACCGCGGCAGGGTTTGCAACATCGTGGCCCAGCTCCTTGAGGTCCTGGTACCGGTCGCCGATGCGGTGATGCGGGCGGCCGCCGATAGAAGCGCCAAGCGCGATGACGATCTCATCGGCCGCCGGCGCATCCGGGATCGCGCATTGAATGGTGAGATAGTGCGAACGGCGGCCTTCGTCATTCTTATCCATCAGCGGGATCATGATGGGTGCATTCGCCGGGCCGCGCGTATTGCAGAAGGCGAGATAGGACTTGGCGCCAACGGCACTGCGGTAGTGGTTGCCGAAGCGCAGCGTGTGAATGAGCGCCGAGGCATGCTCCACTTCACCGTCGAGACCCACCACGGCCGACTTGCCATAGGCTTCGACAGCCTCACCGGAGCCTGCTTCGTCAAGGATCATCTTTGTCAGGAGTTCACCGAGGATGGGGGCGACGGCATGGATTTCCGGCTTCAGGTCCTCAACGAAGCCGCGACCGGCCCAAGGGTTCTTCACGACCGCCATTGCGGCGATCAGCTTGAGCGGCCTGGCCGCTTCCTTGCCGCCCTCCACGAACGTCGTTTCCACATGCAGCAGCGTTTTCCGGACCAGCGTCACCGAGGCATCCTCCTGTCTTTCATCTGCTCATATCTTGGTATACCATCTGACAAAGTGTCAAGCCATTGTGTGTAAGTTTTTTTGCGGCTATGAAGACGACATGACAAAGAACCCGGAAAACCTTGCGGCCCTCCGCATCGAAACCCCGCCCGCAACACTTCGGGAAATCGCGCTTGACCGGATGCGCCGCGCCATTATCGGCGGCCTCTTCGAGCCCGGCGAGCGCCTGGTGGAACGAACGCTGTGCGACCAGCTCGGCGTCTCCCGGTCCGTCATAAGGGAGGTCATCCGCCATCTCGAGGCCGAGGGCCTCGTCGAGATGCTGGCAAAACAAGGCCCGATCGTCGCAACGCTCAACTGGGACGACGCCCGACAGATCTATGAGATCCGTGCGGCGCTGGAATCGACGGCCGTTGCGGATTGCGCAAGGGTTGCCGGGCCGGAGGTCAAGGCGGAACTGCGCAAGGCGATGAGCGAGCTGGAGCGGACATCGAAGCAGAACTCTCCCGTCGGCGTGCTGGATGCGACCACCGAGTTCTACAAGATCGTCTTCGAGGCCGGCGGCAACAACATTGCCTGGGAAATCGTCAGCCGGCTGAACAGCCGCATCTCGCGCCTGCGCGTCATGACGCTATCGACATCGAACCGCATGGCATCGGGGCCGTCACAGATCAGGGAAATTTTCGCAGCGATCGACGCCAACAAACCGGATGCAGCCGCAGCAGCCTGCCGTGCCCATGTCGGAGCGGCGGCGGAAATCGCAAAGACGATCCTTGCCTGATCCTCAAAATGAAAACGCGACCGTCGAAATTCGACGGTCGCGTTTCAATGCATCGATGATCAGGCTGCTGCACGGACCCCGCGGTTCACACCGGTCGCCGTGCCCAGCTCGAACTGGTTCAGCAACTGGTTCAGCGCCTGGACTTCCATTGCCAGCGTGTGGCTTGCGGCCGTGGTTTCCTCGACCATGGCAGCGTTCTTCTGCGTGTCCT
>CBFGOD010000290.1:0-6012 GCA_965650295.1 uncultured Shinella sp.
TTGCCAGCCGGTCCGCCGGCCCGACGAGCACGCGGTGGCCGTCGCGCATGTCGGAGATCGACACGGCGGGATCCTCGACGCCGGAAATGTGGACAAGGCCGGTGAAATCGGCAAACAGCTCCGGCTCGCCGGCAAGATGGTGGTGGAACGTGTCGTGCACGAGACGGAATGTCTGTTCCCCGCCAACCGCCTTCATGGCTTCGACGGCTTCGCGCTTGGAGCGCAGCGAGCAGATCTCGAAGCCGAGCGGTTCGACGAGGCCGATGATGCCGGCGGCATCGAGCAGCGGCTTGAGCGCCGTCAGGGACTGGCGAAGGTTGGCCTGCCGCTCGCCATCGGCCTGGCCGGTGCCGTCGTTTTTCGGCACGAGCACGAGCGCCTTGGCGCCGCAGGCAGCGGCATAGTCTATCAGTTCCCTGGCCTCGGCGGCGCGGGCGGGCGTCCACTCGTTGAAACGCTGCAGGGCATTGATCGAGATGATCGTGATGCCGTGGCGCTCGGCAAGCGCCTTGACCTCGGCGGGCGTCGTGCCGTCGAGAATGGCATTGCCATCAAGGTCGTTGCGGATTTCGACGGCGCTGGTGCCGAGCGAGACGGCGAGCGCGAAGAAGGCGTCGAGCTTGAGGGCGGGCGCCGTCATGTGGTTGATGGCGAAAGTCGGCATGGAATGGGTGTCCTCCGGTCTCGGGGCCACCGACAGGGCGGCCTCGCATGCACATGTGAGGATCGGGATACGCTTGACGGACGTCAAAGGCCAAGGTGGCGATGCCGCTCTCATTGCTGAAAGATTAGCAAGAGGCCGTGATGGAATTCTCTCAAAGATGCGTCAGATATTTTCCGGCGTGAAGAGATCGAAGGGCAGGAAGGTCTGGCCGGGCACGGCATTTTCACCCTTCTCGATCGCCGTCACCATCAGCGAGACGAGGTCTCGGCAGAGCGCTGAGAGCGGCGTGCTGATCGCCATGGTCACGACATCGTCGGCAAGGCCGGCCTTCGATTCCGGCGTCAGTTCGTTGACGATGAGCTGGATACGGCCGGCAAAACCTTCCTCGCGCACCGCCGAAATCGCGCCCTCCATGCCGCCGCCCGCCACATAGAGGCCGACGAGATCGGGGTGCTGTGCAAGCAGGTTGGCGGTTGCCTCGTGGGTGATCTCGCTGGTGTCGAGATTGACCAGCGTGTCGAGCACCTCGAAGCCCTGGCCCTTCTCACGGAAGAAGGAGCGGAAGCCGATCTCGCGCAGTTCATGGCCGTGGAAGCGGTGGCTGCCGACGAAGATCGCCACCTTACCGGGGCGCTTGGCGCCGCGCGCGATCATCCAGGCAGCGGTGCGGCCGACCTTCATATTGTTGAGGCCGATATAGCCCTGGCGGATGTCCATGGCGAAGTCGGAGAGCAGGCAGAACAGCGGAATGCCGCGATTTTTCAGGTCTTCCGCCATGGTCGTCGTGGCGGGATAGTCAGGTGCGACGACGGCGAGCGCCTGGTTGCGCGTCGAAAGCTGGCGCAGCATTTCGGTCATCGCGGCCGGCGTCTGCGCATTGATGAACTCGATCTGCGGCACGATGCGGGCAACCGTGCAGGCATTGCAGGCGATTTCGATCTCGCGGGCGAAGTTCTGGTAGAAGGCCTGGTTGGGACGCTGGAAGCTGAAGCCGAGCCGATATTGCGGCAGATCCTCGAACACCCGCTGCCGGATGAGGCCGAGCGCGTGATAGCCGATGGCATTGGCGGCTTCATAGACGCGGCGCGCCGTCTCCTCGCGCACCTTGTGGCGACCGTTCAGCACCCGGTCGACCGTTGCGACGCTGACGCCGGCCGCCTGCGCAAGATCCGAAATTGTCGGCCGCGATGCCATGGCTCTCTCCGTGAAATCTTTCCATCAGCGCGAAATGATAGCGAATGATGGAATTTGACGCATTCTATCATGGCAGGATTGAGAGATGCAAGCAGCGGCGCTATCGTTTGTCCATCAGATACGGCGGGTCCTCGGACAGCGCCTTGCGGGAGGAACAGCGATGAAGCCGACGAAGCGGGACTACAGCCTTCTGGGGCGCGACGCCGAGGCGGCCGTTGCCAATGGTCTGGCCGCGGCCGAGTGGTACCACACCGATGTTGCGCGCAAGGAGATGAAGGCGCTGATGCAGCGCAGCGACGCACCGGCCCTTCGCGACACCGCGATCTGGCTCGGTGCCATGCTCGTCTCCGGCGCGCTCGGTGCGTGGTTCTGGGGAAGCTGGGCCGCGGTGCCGTTCTTCCTGATCTATGGCGTGCTCTACGGCTCGGCCTCGGACAGCCGCTGGCACGAATGCGGCCACGGCACGGCCTTCAAGACGATGTGGATGAACGACGCCGTCTACCAGATCGCCTGTTTCATGATCATGCGCAATCCGGTGACCTGGCGCTGGAGCCATACGCGCCACCACACGGACACGGTCATCGTCGGCCGCGACCCCGAGATCGCCGTCATGCGCCCGCCGGACCTTCTGCGCCTCGTGCTGAATTTCTTCGGCATTCTCGATGCCTGGCATGCCGTCATCGACATGGTGCGCAATGCGGCCGGCGTCATGAGCGAGGCTGAAAAGACCTTCGTTCCCGAAATGGAGCAGGGCAAGGCGATTCGCATCGCCCGGATCTGGCTCGCCATCTATCTCGCGACGATCGCCGCCTGCTTTGCCTTTCACTCGATCCTGCCGGCCATGTTCATCGGCCTGCCCAGGCTCTACGGCGCCTGGCACCACGTCATGACGGGCCTGTTGCAGCACGGCGGTCTTGCCGACAATGTCATCGACCACCGCCTGAACAGCCGCACCGTCTACATGAACCCGGTGAGCCGCTTCATCTACTGGAACATGAACTACCATGTAGAGCATCACATGTTCCCGATGGTGCCCTATCATGCCCTGCCGCGGCTGCACGCCATGATCAAGCATGACCTGCCGGCGCCGAACCCGTCCCTATGGCACGGCTACCGGGAAATGCTGCCGGCCTTCCTGCGCCAGCTGCGCAACGAGGATTACTTCCTCGAGCGCGACCTGCCCGAGACGGCGCGACCCTACAAGGAAGAGTTCCACGCCGAGCCGGCCTTCGCCGCCGCCGAATAACATCTGATTTCCTGGAGGAGAGACCCATGAGCGACACTTGGATCGAAGTCTGCGCAGCCGATGACATCGACGAGGAGGATGTCATCCGCTTCGACCATGCGGGCCGCACCTTCGCGATCTATCGCAGCCCCGAGGATACCTATCATGCGACGGACGGGCTCTGCACGCATGAGAAGATCCACCTCGCCGATGGCCTGGTGATGGATCACATCATCGAATGTCCCAAGCATAATGGCCGCTTCAACTACAAGACCGGCGAAGCCAAGGGCGCGCCCGTCTGCGTCGACCTCAGGACCTATCCGGTCAAGGTCGAGGGCGGTACGGTCTTTATCGGAGTTTAGGAAACCATCATGGCGAATTTCGTGATCGTCGGCGCCGGCGAATGCGGCGCGCGCGCAGCCTTTGCCCTGCGTGAAAAGGGCTTTGACGGCACGCTGACCCTGATCGGCGGCGAAACGCATCTGCCCTATGAGCGTCCGCCGCTTTCCAAGGAGGCGCTGGTGGCCGGCGCCGGCCCTAAATTCGTCGCCGAACCGGAGCGTTATGTCGAAGCCGGCATCGACCTGCTGCTTGGCCGCACCGTGTCCGAGATCGACCGCGCCGCAAAGCGTGTGGTGTTGAGCGATGGCACCGTCATTCCCTATGACAGGTTGCTGCTGGCCACCGGCGCGCGTCCGCGCACCCTGCCGGGCGCGGCCCATGGCGGGCGCATCCTTGCGCTGCGCAGCCATGACGATGCCGCGCGTATTCGCGAACATCTCGTCGAAGGGAGCCATCTCGCCATTCTCGGCGGTGGCTTCATCGGGCTGGAGCTTGCCGCCAGCGCCCGCAAGCTGGGCGCGCGCGTCACGCTGGTGGAGGGCCTGCCGCGGGTGCTCACCCGTGGCGTGCCGGCAGAGATCGCCGAAATCGTCGCCAGCCGTCATGCCGCCGAGGGCGTGGACATTCTCTGCGGTGCCAAGGTGGCCGGTGTCGAGGGGCGGGCAGGCGAGGTGGTGATTTCGCTGGGCGATGGCCGCGTCGTCAGTGCCAATCTGCTCGTCGTCGGCATCGGTGCCGTGCCGAATACGGAACTCGCGGAAGCCGCAGGCTTGACGGTGGAAAACGGCATCGCCGTCGATGGCCTGTTGCGCACCTCCGATCCCGATATCTTCGCCGCGGGCGACTGCACCTCCTATCCGCTGCCGCTTTATGGCGATCGCCGCATCCGGCTCGAATCCTGGCGCAATGCGCAGGAGCAGGGTCAGCTTGCCGCCGCCAACATGCTGGGCGGCACGGATGTCCATGTCGCCGTGCCGTGGTTCTGGTCGGATCAATACGACATGACGCTGCAGATCGCCGGCCTTGCCGATGGCGCCGTCAGCACGGTCCGCCGCGACATGGGCAAGGGCGCCTTCATTCTCTTTCATCTCGATGCCGATGGCCGGCTGATTGCGGCAAGCGGCATCGGGCCGGGCAATGCGGTGGCGCGTGACATCCGTCTCGCCGAAATGCTGATTGCCGCCCGCATTCATCCCGATCCGGCAGCGCTCGCCGCGCCGGAAACGAAGCTCAAGAAACTGCTCGCCGCGTAACGGCGTTCCGGAGGACATCATGAAGACCAAGAGACCGACCGTTGCCGATATTCAGGCGATGAAGGGCAAGCGCCAGCTCACCATGCTGCGCGTCGTCACGCTGGAAGAGGCTGAAGCCGCCGAGCAGGCGGGCATCGACCTCGTCTCCGTGCCGCCCGCTCTGCTCGGGCCGGCTTTCCGCGAGGCGGCACCCACCGTGTTCGCCTTTCCGGGCCTGGAATACGGCGACTTCATCACCGCCGACGACTATCTGCGCGGGGCGTTCCAGGCGATGCGGGCAGGGGGCGATGCGGTCTATTGCGCGGCCGGCCTTTCCACCGTGCGGCGCCTGCGCGAGGAGGGCATTCCGGTCTGCGGCCATGTCGGCCTTATCCCCTCCAAGGCCACGTGGACGGGCGGTTTTCGCGCCGTCGGCAAGACGGCGGACAGCGCGCTGGAAATCTTCCGGCAGGTGAAGGCGCTGGAGGAAGCCGGGGCCTTCGCCGCCGAGATCGAGGTCGTGCCGGGCGAGATCGCGGCGGCGATCAGCGCCAGGACGTCGCTCGTCATGCTTTCCATGGGCGCCGGCACGGGCTGCGATGCGCAATATCTCTTCGCCGACGATGTGCTCGGCCAGAATCGCGGCCACTACCCACGCCATGCCAAGGTTTACCGCAATTTCGCAGCGGAATATGATCGTCTCCAGCAGGAGCGCATCGCCGCCTTCCGCGAATATGCCGGGGACGTGCGCTCCGTCGCCTATCCGGAAAAAGGCCATCTCGTCGGCATCGAGCCGTCGGAGCTTGCCGCTTTTCTTGATCGCCTTCCATCATGAAGCCGGTTTCCTCGCGCTGGAAAACCGCCTATGTAGGCCTGAAGGCGTGAGGAGACATTCATGAAGTTCATCGACCCCGATCATCCGTTCTACCGTCCGCTCTGGCGGAGGGTGCTGCTGGTCGGGTCCTGCGCGGCGTGGACGGGTGTCGAATTCTACAATGGCGAACAGACCTGGGCGACGATCTTCCTCGTCGTGACCGCCTACGCCTTCGCCAATCTCATCCTGTTCTTCAAGCCTTCCGATCCGGCCGCCAAGCCGCCGGAGGAGACGAAGAGCTAGCGCGAAAGCCCGAGGCTCTCTTCCACCCTTAGTCTCCGGATCGTCTCGTCGATCAGCATGTTGGCGATCTTCATGCGCAGCGTCGCGTTGGCGCGCAGGTCTTCCGGCGCGCGATCGGGATGGTTTTCGCGGGCGAAGCTGCGGCGACGGGCGAGAAGGTCGTCCACGCCTTCCTTGCCGGTCAGGGCCAGATCCTCCGCAATCTCGTCCGGTGCGGTGCGCATGAGATGCGGCGGCG
>CBFGOD010000291.1:0-6008 GCA_965650295.1 uncultured Shinella sp.
ACGTTCTGGAGACTTGCCGATGGAGCATACCCGGTTTTTTCCGCCCCACGACGGACTTCGTCTGGGTGACCTTGCCGATGCGCTTGGGGCGGAACTTGCTGATGCGGCGCATGCCGACCGCATCGTGCACAGCGTTTCGCCCGTCAATCGGGCGAAAGAGGGCGATCTCTGCTATATTCTTTCGCGTAAGTTTCGCACCGAGCTTGAGACGAGCGAGGCGACGGCGATCCTTTGCGACCGCGCACTGGCGTCCCTGATTCCCGCTCACATCGCTGTTCTCATCTCGAAGCGTCCACACACCGATTTCGCGCGGGCCGGGGAACTGTTGTATCCCTCCGCCATGCGTCCGGAGCCGATCACTTCCGCCGCCGCCTCGATTTCGCCGGCTGCCTATATCGATCCCGCAGCACGCCTGGAGCCTGGTGTTTCCGTCGAGCCCATGGCCGTCATCGGCAAGGGTGCGGAGATCGGCGAGGGCAGCCATATCGGCGCCGGTGCGATCATCGGTGCGAATGTGAAGATCGGGCGCGACTGTACCATTGCGGCGGGCGCCACCATCCAGTGCGCACTCATCGGCAACAATGTCATCATCCATCCCGGTGCGCGGATCGGGCAGGACGGTTTTGGTTATGCCCCCGGGCTCAAGCCCGGTATGATCAAGATCGTGCAGATCGGCCGCGTCATCATTCAGGACAATGTCGAGATCGGCGCCAATACGACGGTCGACCGCGGCACGATGGATGATACCGTGATCGGCGAGGGCACGAAGATCGACAACCAGGTTCAGGTCGGTCACAATGTGCGCATCGGCCGCCATTGCGGCATCGTCAGCAAGGTCGGCATTGCCGGCAGCACGCGTATCGGGGATGGCGTCATGATCGGCGGTGCGTCCGGCATCAACGGCCATATCACCATCGGTGACGGCGTGCAGATCGCTGCCATGAGCGGTGTCGTCGCCGATATTCCGGCGGGCGAGAAATACGGCGGCGTTCCGGCCCGCCCGATGCGCGATTTCCTGCGCGACATGGCGGAGATCGCCATGCGTTCCAGCACTCGAGTCCAGAAGAAGGGGGGCAACGATGAGTGAAGAAACCAAGGCGACGCTCGGCGTGGCTGATTTGCGTGAGATCCTCACGCTGCTTCCCCACCGCTATCCGTTCCTGCTCGTCGACAAGATCATCGAGATCGATGGCGACGAATCGGCCATCGGCATCAAGAATGTCACTGCGAACGAACCCCAGTTCATGGGGCATTTCCCCGATCATCCGATCATGCCGGGCGTGCTGCTGATCGAGGGCATGGCGCAGACGGCGGGCGCGATCTGCGCACGCAAGTCGCGCTCCGGATCGAACCTCGTCTACTTCATGACGATCGACAATGCCCGTTTCCGCAAGCCGGTCGTTCCCGGCGACCGCGTCGAGTTCCATGTCGTCAAGCAGAAGCAGCGCGGCAATATCTGGAAGTTTCATTGCGATGCAAAAGTTGATGGGCAACTTGTCGCGGAAGCTGATATCGGCGCGATGATCGTGAAAAAGGAAGACGCCTGAAAATGATTTCTGCCAGCGCGAAGATCCATCCGCTGTCCGTTGTGGAAGACGGAGCGGTCATCGGTGAGAACGTCGTCGTCGGACCCTTCTCCTATGTCGGGCCGAAGGTCGTTCTTCATGATGACGTGGAGCTTCTTGCGCATGCGGTCGTCACGGGCCGTACGGTTGTCGGCCGCGGCTGCCGCGTCTTCTCCAACGCCGTCGTCGGCGGCGATCCGCAGAGCCTGCATCACGACGGCGCGGAGACGACGCTCGCCATCGGCGAGAAGTGCACCTTCCGCGAAGGCGTAACGGTCAATACCGGCACGACCGAGGGGGGCGGAAAGACCGTCATCGGCGACAACAACCTCTTTCTTGCCAATTCCCATGTGGCGCATGACTGCATTCTCGGCAGCCATATCGTGATGTCGAACAATGTGATGCTGGCCGGGCATGTCGTGGTCGAGGACCGTGTCATCCTGGGTGGCGGCTCGGCCGTGCACCAGTTCACCCGCATCGGCCGCCAGGCGTTCATCGGCGGCCTCTCGGCGGTCTCCTACGATGTCATTCCCTATGGCATGCTGAACGGCAATCCGGGCATTCTCGGTGGTCTCAATGTCGTCGGCATGAGCCGCTCGGGCATCGAGAAGGCTGTCATCCACGAGGTGCGCCGCGCCTTCAAGCAGATTTTCGAAGGCGAAGGCTCCATCCGCACCAATGCGGCCGCGATTCGCGACGACTATGCGGCGAGTGCTCCGGTCATGCATATTCTCGACTTCATTGCCGCCGACAGCGATCGGGCGCTGTCCTCGCCGAACCGGGGCAAGGGCTGACCGTCATGGCGGACGGCCGGGCCGAGACGCGCGACCGGCTGGCCATCATCGCCGGCGGCGGCCTGTTGCCGCGCTATGTGGCGGATGCCGCCCGCGCCCGCGGTGAAAATCCCTATATTCTCGCTCTTAGCAACGAATCCGATGACAACTGGTCCGGCTTCGATCACGAGGTGATCTCCATCGGCAACTATGCCGGCATCGGCGCTGCGTTCCGTGAAAACGGCATCGGCCGCGCCGTGCTGTCCGGCTTCGTGCGCCGCCGGCCGGAATGGCGCGATATCCACGCTCCCTGGAAGGCGCTGCTTGCTGTGCCGGCCATCGTGCGCACGCTGATGAAGGGCGGTGACGATACGGTGCTGAAGATGGTCATCCGCCTGATCGAGGGCGAGGGCGTGCGCGTCGTCGGCGCGCATGACATCGTGCCGGATCTTCTCGGCAGCGAGGGACCGCTCGGAACCGTCGCGCCGGACGCGGCCGCCGAAGCCGACATCGCCGCCGCCGCCGCCGCCGCATTGGCGCTTGGCCGGCTGGACGTGGGGCAGGGTGCCGTGGCCGTCGGAGGCCGTGTGGTGGCGCTGGAGGGCGCGGAAGGCACGGATGCCATGCTGGCCCGTGTGGCGCAGTTGCGCACCGAAGGGCGCATTTCGCAGCGGCGCAAGGGCGTTCTGGTAAAACTCTGCAAGCCGGAACAGGATCTGCGCGCCGACCTGCCGTCGATCGGCGTCGAGACGCTGCGCCGTGCCGCAGCGGCCGGCCTTGCCGGCATCGCCGTGGAGGCTGGACGATCCCTGGTGCTGGAACGTGAAGCACTGGTGGCGGAGGCGGATGTGCAAGGCCTTTTCGTCACGGGCATCGTACCTTCGCGAACGGAGTGAGGATGATGGCAGCAGACAAGCCGCTCAAGATCGGCGTCATCGGCGGTGAAGTCTCCGGCGACCTTCTGGGCGGCGATCTGATCGCGGCGCTGCGGCAGGCCTATCCCGGTCCCATCGCTCTCATCGGCGTCGGTGGCGAGGCCCTGGAGCGGCAGGGCCTGAAATCCCTGTTCGACTTCTCCGAACTCTCCATCATGGGCATTTCGCAGGTGCTGAAACGCCTGCCGTTGCTGCTGCGCCGCATTCGCCAGACGGCGGAAGCCCTGATCACCGCGCGTCCCGATGTGCTGGTCATCATCGATAGTCCCGACTTCACCCATCGCGTCGCGCGCCGTGTGCGCAAGGCCCTGCCGGATCTGCCGGTCGTCAACTATGTCTGCCCGAGCGTCTGGGCCTGGAAGGAAGAGCGTGCGCCGCGCATGCGCGCCTATGTCGACCGCGTGCTCGCCTTGCTGCCCTTCGAGCCGGCGGCGATGCAGCGCCTCGGCGGTCCGCAGACCATCTATGTCGGTCACCGCCTGATCAGCGATCCGCAGGTCCAGCAGGTTCGCAAGGCGCGGCTTGCCCGTGCCGATCGTGACCCCGCCGAAAGGCTGTGCCTGCTGCTGCCCGGTTCGCGGTCCACGGAGATCACCCGGTTGCTTCCGGTTTTCGGTGCGGCCGCCAGCGAGCTTTCCGCCCGCAATCCCGGTATCCGCTTTCTTCTGCCCACCGTGCCGCGTCAGGAGGCGCTGGTGCGCCGGCTGACCGCAGACTGGCCGGTGAAACCGGCCATCACGGTGTCCTCCGAAGACAAGTGGCGGGCTTTTGCCGAGGCCGACGCAGCATTGGCCGCCTCCGGCACGGTCATTCTGGAGCTCTCGCTTGCCCGCGTGCCCGTCGTCTCGACCTACAAGTTCGATTGGCTGGCCAATCTGTTTCTCCGCAAGATCAAGATCTGGACGGCGGCCATTCCCAATATCATCGCCGATTATGCTGTGGTGCCGGAATATCTGAACGAGCAGGTCCGCCCCGGCAGCCTTGCACGCTGGTTCGAGCGCCTGTCGTTCGACACGGCGGAACGCCGCGCCATGCTGCAAGGCTATGATCTCGTCCATGAGCGCATGCAGACCGAACGGCCGCCCGGCGCAACCGGCGCGGCCGTCATTCTCGACCTGCTCGCAACAAAAAAGCCCGGTCAAAACTGACCGGGCTTTTTCTTTTCAGGGTCTTTGCGATCAGCGCTTGGAGACCGGCGTGTAATCGCGCTTCGGTTCGCCGATATAGAGCTGGCGCGGGCGGCCGATGCGCTGTTCCGGATCCTCGATCATCTCGTTCCACTGGGCGATCCAGCCGACCGTGCGGGCGAGCGCGAACAGCACGGTGAACATGGTGGTGGGGAAGCCCAGCGCCTTCAGCGTGATGCCGGAGTAGAAGTCGATGTTCGGATAGAGCTTCTTCTCGATGAAGTACTCGTCCGTCAGGGCGATACGCTCGAGTTCGATGGCGACCTCCAGCATCGGATCGTCCTTGATGCCGAGCTCGTTCAAGACTTCATGCGTCGTCTTCTGCATGATCTTGGCGCGCGGGTCGTAGTTCTTGTAGACGCGGTGGCCAAAGCCCATCAGGCGGAACGGATCGTTCTTGTCCTTGGCGCGCGCGACATATTCGGGAATACGATCGACCGAACCGATTTCGGCGAGCATGTTGAGCGCCGCTTCGTTGGCGCCGCCATGAGCAGGGCCCCAGAGGCAGGCGATGCCGGCCGCGATGCAGGCGAACGGGTTGGCACCCGAGGAACCGGCAAGGCGCACGGTCGATGTCGAGGCGTTCTGCTCGTGATCGGCATGCAGGATGAAGATGCGGTCCATGGCGCGGGCCAGGACCGGGTTCACCACATAGTCTTCGCAGGGCACGGCAAAGCACATGCGCAGGAAGTTCGACGCGTAGTCGAGGTCGTTCTTCGGGTAAACGAAGGGCTGGCCGATATGGTATTTGTAGGCCATGGCGGCGATCGTCGGCATCTTGGCGATCATGCGCAGCGAGGCGACCATGCGCTGGTGCGGATCGGTGATGTCGGTCGAGTCGTGGTAGAAGGCCGAGAGAGCGCCGACGCAGCCGCACATGACGGCCATCGGGTGGGCGTCGCGACGGAAGCCGGTGAAGAAGCGGCTCATCTGCTCGTGCACCATCGTGTGGTGCGTCACGCGCTGATCGAAATCGTCCTTCTGGGACTTCGTCGGCAGTTCGCCGTACAACAGAAGGTAGCAGACTTCCAGGAAGTCGCCGTGTTCTGCGAGCTGGTCGATGGGATAGCCGCGGTGCAGCAGCACGCCTTCGTCGCCGTCGATATAGGTGATCTTCGATTCGCACGAGGCGGTGGAGGTGAAACCGGGGTCGTAGGTGAAGGCGCCGGTATTCTTGTAGAGGGTGCCGATGTCGATCACATCGGGGCCGATCGTCCCGGATCGCGTCGGCAACTCGACTGTCTTGCCGCCGATCGATACACCCGCGCTTGTTCCTGTCATGACGATCCTCCGTTGTTTCGAATGGTGGCACGCAGTTGTGCCGCACCCATGAACATGCCCGTTTTGCTAGCCCATTTACGGTGCCCTGCCAAGCGATAGCAAAGGCAAATTGTGCATTGCGGAAATAGGCTTTCCGGCAACGCAATATCTACCGTTTCGGCGAAGTTGCAAGCAACCTTTGAGAGTGTCGATGAATTTGAGGAGGTGGCATTCATTATGTAATACTTAGTATTTTTTTCGCCTACTATTGATTGAAGACTTTCTCAT
>CBFGOD010000292.1:0-6005 GCA_965650295.1 uncultured Shinella sp.
CACGGCGCGCTTGCCGAGGAAACGGAAGCCGGCGAGCTTGTAGAAGGCGCGCTCGAAGCTCGGATCCGTGACGACGGAGGTGCGGCCGGCGGCGAGCACCGGGATCAGGTCGCCATAGCCCGGCTTGTCGAGGCCGTCGTTCTTCAGCGCCCAGAGCAGCGTGATGAGTTCGGCCGGTGCCGGCTTCAGGAGTGCCGGCATGAAGATGTGGTAGGCGCCGAAGCGGATGCCGTGCTTGCGCATGGAGGCGCGGGCGTCCTGGTCGAGCGTCTTGACGTCATCGGCGACATCGCGGCGGAACAGTACGCCGAGGTTCTCGACGAGCTGGAAGGCAAGGCCCTTGGCCAGACCCTGCAGATCTTCGGCGCGCGAGAGATCGTCGAGCGGCTTCAAAACCGTCGCGATGTGGTGGTTCACGAAACGCTCGATGCGGGCGGCGACGTGGTCGCGCGCATTGCCCGTCAGCTGCTCGTCGGAAAGCAGGATGACGCGCGGACGCATGATATGATCGGAAGCGGCGAGACGGGCGACGGGATCGCCGAGCCAGCGCACGGTGCCGTCGGAGCCCAGCGCGAGATCGGCATTGCCGGCGGCATGCAGGCGCGCAGCGCGGGCTTCGAACTCCAGCGCGAGCGCCTTCTGCGCGGCAGCCTGTACGGCCTTCGCGTCGGGACCTTCCGTTCCGGAGACGAGCGTGAACCGGAAACCGGCCAACTGCCCGACATGATGTCCTTCCACGAAGACATCGCCATTCACACTGATTTCAGCTTCCAACATTGCATTCTCTCTCAGGCGCTTCATGAGCACAGATGTCCTGCGATCAACAAAGCGTTTCGTCAACCGTTCATGTAACGCATCGGACAATCGGTCTTCGATTTCCCGCGTCTTTTCCTGCCAGTGTGTCGGATCGGCAAGCCAACCGGGCCGATTCGACACATAGGTCCAGGTCCTTATCTGCGCGATTCGCGCCGAAAGCGTGTCGATTTCGCCATCGGTTCGATCCGCGCGGCGGACCTGATCTCCCATAAAATCCTCGTTAACCGTGCCACGCTTTACGAGATCCGCATAGAGCGTCGAAATCAGGTCGGCGTGCTGGGCGGGCGTGATGCGGCGGTAGTCGGGAAGCGCGCAGGCTTCCCAGAGTTTTTGCACGCGCTCCGGCGTCGTCGCAAGGTCGCGGACGTCGGGATAACGCGAAAGATGGTCCAGCGCCTGCTGGTCGACGGCCGGCAGCGCCCGCGTCAGACCGGCGATCGGCGGGGCGGCCTCGAGCGACAGGCGCAGCGATTGCAGCGAGGAATAGTCGAATCGGGTCGTGCGCCACTGCAGCACCTTCACCGGATCGAACTGATGGGTCTCGATGCGTTTGACCAGCTCGTCGTCGAAGGGATCGACGCGGCCCGTCACGCCGAAGGTGCCGTCGCGCAGGTGGCGGCCGGCGCGGCCGGCGATCTGGGCAAGTTCGGCCGGGTTGAGGTTGCGGAACTGGTAGCCGTCGAATTTGCGGTCCTGCGCGAAGGCGACATGGTCGACGTCGAGGTTGAGACCCATGCCGATCGCATCGGTGGCGACGAGATATTCGACGTCGCCTTCCTGGTAGAGCGCGACCTGCGCGTTGCGGGTGCGTGGGCTGAGCGCGCCCAGCACGCCGGCCGCCCCGCCCCTCTGGCGGCGGATCAGCTCGGCGATCGCATAGACCTCGTCGGCGGAAAACGCGACGATGGCGGTGCGTTGCGGCAGGCGGGTGATCTTTTTCGAGCCGGCATAGAACAGCTGCGAGAGGCGCGGGCGCTCGATGACGTGGATGCCGGGCAGCATCTGTTCGAGGATCGGCTTCATGGTGCCGGCACCGAGCAGCAGCGTCTCGTCGCGGCCCCTCAAATGCAGCACCCGGTCGGTGAAGATATGGCCGCGCTCGAGATCGCCGGCGAGTTGCACCTCGTCGATGGCGACGAAGGAGGCGCGCGTCTCGCGCGGCATGGCCTCCACCGTGCAGACCGAGAAGCGCGCCATATGCGGCGTGATCTTCTCCTCGCCGGTAATGAGCGCCACATTGTGCTGCCCGACCTTATCGACAAGCCGCGTGTAGACTTCGCGCGCGAGGAGGCGCAGAGGCAGGCCGATAATGCCCGTCTCATGTGCCACCATGCGCTCGATTGCGTAGTGGGTCTTGCCCGTATTGGTCGGGCCGAGCACCGCGGTGACCCCGCGGCCGCTCAAGATCATGGGTGCTTGCGACAAGTCACGCCCCGGCTGTTTCAACGCTTACCGAACACGTCCGGCAGGCAACAGATGCCCATCGAGGCGGGGAATGGCAAGGGGGGAGGTGAAAGTCGATGCTTTTCCCGGCCCCTTGTCGGTGCCGCCCTATTGCAAAACCACGGTGGCCTCGACTTCGAAAAGCATCGGGTCGATGGCGAGTTTGGGCACGGGAATGAGCGTCTGCGCCGGCAGCCTGTCGCCGAACATCTGCGTGACATTGCGGGTCAGCACGTCAAGCTTGGACATGTCGTGATCGACCACGAAGACCGTGAGTTTTGCCACCTGATCGGGTTTTGCGCCGAGCGCATCGAGGGCCGCGCCCAGATTGGCATAGGCCTGCTTCACCTGGACGGCGAAGTCCGGCGACAGCCCGCCCGTCGCATCCTGGCCGCCCTGCCCGGAAATATAGGCCACCCGCGCGCCGGCAGGCACGATGACAGCGGTGCTGTAGCCGTTCGGCGTGGGATCGTAGAGGGTTTTCGGATTGACGATGGTCAGCTCGGGACCGGGCTCTCCGGCTTTCGCCGGAACGGATGGGTTTGCGGTCATGACGATCAGTCCTCCTAGAAGCAGATATTTGGAAGTGTGGTGCATGGTTTTCTCCGGGTTCATCGGCCGGCGGTTGAATGTCGGATCGGGACTCGTATGATTGTCTCGTACAGCGTACGATTTTGATGACACCGTACACTGTACGAGTCAACTGTCGAATCGACATTCATGCCATTGCGGCTTACATCCACGGGCAGGTCAGCAGGAAAACCGATGGCAGAAAAATCGAGCAAACGGCCCCGGCGAATACAGACGCCGCCCTCAGGCGCTGAACAGGGCCTGTCGCTGGAGCGCATCGTGGCAACCGCGGTGGCGATGCTGGATGCCGAAGGCCTCGATGGCCTGAAGATGCGCCAATTGGCCGACCGGCTCGGCGCGGGCGCGATGAGCCTCTACTGGCATGTCTCGAACAAGGAGGAGGTCCTCGATCTGGCGCTCGATTCGGTCCTCGCCTATCACGCGCCGCCGCCGTGCACCGATCGCCAGGACTGGCGGGAAGACATCGTGCACATGGTCGAGGACTGGCGCGCCAGCATGCTGCGCCATCCCTGGTCGGCATCACTCTTGCCGCGCCGGGCGCTCGGCCCGAACATCCTCGTTCGACTGGAACAACTGGGCCAAAACCTGTCGAAAGCCGGCGTTGCGGATGCGGACTTGAATGCGGCGATCTGGTCGCTTTGGAACTACGCGCTCGGCGCGACCGTCACCCGCGCAAGCTTCGACCGCTCGGCCGACGACAGGACGGCGGCGCAGCAACGCCTGGCAGATCCGGGCGAGCGCTATCCGACAATCGAACGCTCCCGCCTGCTTCTGGACGACGACTGGGACGGCACGTTCCGAAAAGGCCTCGACTTCCTGCTGGATGGTCTCGCGCCGCGATGAACCCCGTCAGACCGGATGATCGTGCAGATCCGCACCATCCCAGCTCGTGCCCGATTCGTAGAGCGGAAAAACTTCCTCGGTAATGTAAGGCCCGCCGCCGACCGATTCCTTCGAGGACATCAGCACGAAGCGGTTTACCGTGAAGGGGCTGGTGCAGAAATTGCCGCGGCCGGTGAGGTAGTGGGCGACATCCTCGGGGCGGACGTTGCGCAGGCGGGCCAACGTCACGTGCGGCGTGAACTTGCGCGGATCGGCCGGCAGGCCGAGGCGCTGACAGATGCGCTCGATTTCCGCCTGGAGAGCGTACATTTCCGGCGCCTGGGTGACACCGGCATAAATGGCATGCGGCTTCTTGGAGCCGAAGGAGCCCATGCTCTGGAGAGAGAGCTGGAATTCGGGACGTTCGATGCGGTCGAGCTTGTCGACCACCTCGTCGGCGGTGCGGCCGTCGATATCGCCGATGAAACGGAGCGTGATGTGAAAATTCTCGACGTCGATCCAGCGGGCTCCGGGAAGACCGCCTCTCAACAAGGAGAGGCTCATCGCCGCATTACGCGGCACTTCGAGGGCAACGAAAAGTCTCGGCATGGCGACTTCTCCCGACTGGAATTACCGTCAGCGAATCACGCGGGGGCTTTTTAAGCAACCCCTATTTCGCACCCGCGAAAACTATTCCCCGGCCATGACCGATTTGAGAAACGCCTCCGCGGTCGGCAGGATCTTCGCGACCATCACATCGACGCCGGCCGGGTTGGGATGCATGCCGTCGTCGATCTGCAAATCGGCCTGGGCGGCGACACCGTCCAGAAAGAACGGATAGAGCGCAACGCCGTGCTTGTCGGCCATGCGCTGGTAGATGCCGTTGAAACGCTTCTCGTAATCCGTCCCCATATTCGGCGGCGCGAGCATGCCGGCAAGCAGCACGGCGATCCCGCGCTCCTTCAGCCGCGTCAGCATGGCGTCGATGTTCTTTTCCGTCTCCTCCGGCGCGATACCGCGCAGTGCATCGTTGGCGCCCAGTTCGAGAATGACGCCCTTCGTACCGTCAGGCACCGACCAGTCGAGCCGGGCAAGGCCGCCGGAGCTGGTATCGCCGGACACGCCGGCATTGGCGATTTCGACATCGTATCCCCTGGCTTTCAGCGCGGCCTCCAGTTTCACCGGAAAGGCGTCCGAAGCCGGCAGCTGGTAGCCGGCCATCAGGCTGTCGCCGAAGCCGACGAGCTTAACGGGCTCGGCCGAGGCTGCGCCTGCGGATAACAAAGCTGTGATTGCAAGTGAGGCGAAAAAGCCGAGCGCCGCTTTAAACGACATGATGCTGATCCTAGATTGCGGGTATTCCCGTGTTTTCAGGATATATAGGGCAGAATTCCTTGGCCAAAACCATCATCGATCTGAAAAAAGCCGATCTCACTCTCGGACAGGCCGCCGCCTCCGTCCATGTGCTGAAGGGGATCGACCTTGTCATCGATGCGGGCGAATCGGTCGGCATCGTCGGCCCCTCGGGCTCCGGCAAGTCGACGCTGCTGATGGTGCTGGCCGGCCTGGAGCGACTGGACAGCGGCGAAATCCACATCGACGGTGCGGGCCTGCACGGCATGAACGAGGATCAGGTGGCGGATTTCCGCGGCCGCAATATCGGCATCGTCTTCCAGTCCTTCCACCTCATTCCCAACATGACGGCACTGGAGAACGTCGCGGTGCCGCTGGAACTCGCCAATGTGCCCGATGCCTTCGAGATCGCCCGGCGCGAGCTGACGGCCGTCGGGCTCGGCGAGCGCCTGTCACATTATCCCGGCCAACTCTCCGGCGGCGAGCAGCAACGCGTGGCGATTGCCCGCGCACTGGCACCCGCGCCAAAACTGCTGATCGCCGACGAACCGACCGGCAATCTCGACACCGAGACCGGACGGCAGATCGCCGACCTGCTGTTTTCCAAGCAGGCCGAGCGCGGCACGACGCTGGTGCTGGTGACGCATGATCCCTCGCTCGCCGCACGCTGCGGCCGGCAGGTCGCCATGCGTTCCGGCGAGATCGTTTCCGGTGCGGCTCCCGTACGCATCACAGCACAGGCGGTGCCGGCATGAGGATCGGCGCGATCCTGCGGCAATTTCCGCTGGCCTTTCGCCTGGCGCTGCGCGAAATGCGCGGCGGGCTGAAGGGTTTTTATATTTTCCTCGCCTGTATCGCGCTCGGGACGGCGGCGATCGCCGGGGTCAATTCGGTCTCGAGCGCCATCACCCAGGCGATCGCCTCGCAGGGCCAGTCGCTGCTGGCGGGCGATGTGCGCTTCGAGTTCAACAACCGCTTTG
>CBFGOD010000293.1:0-6003 GCA_965650295.1 uncultured Shinella sp.
TCGATCCGCATTCTCGAAGGCTATGTCGTCGAGGAACTCGTGCGCGAAGGCCGCTTCATTTCCGGCGTCGTTGCAAGGCCGGATGCCGGCCAGGCGAAGGGCCGCGTGCATTTCCCGGCGCGCGCCGTGGTGCTCTGCTCGGGCGGCGTCGGTCACCTTTTCGCGGTCACCACCAATCCGTGGCAGGCCTGCGGGCAGGGCGTCGGTATGGCCGCGCGCGCGGGTGCCATTATCGCCGATCCGGAATTCGTGCAGTTCCACCCGACCGCCATCAATATCGGTCGCGACCCCGCACCGCTCGCCACCGAGGCACTGCGCGGCGATGGCGCCCATCTCGTGAATTCCGCCGGCCACCGCTTCATGCTCGATATCCACGAGGATGCCGAACTCGCCCCGCGCGACATCGTCTCCCGCGGCGTCTTCGCCGAAGTGCAGGCCGGCCGCGGCGCCTTTCTCGATTGCACCAAGGCCGTCGGCGCGCATTTCCCGGACATGTTCCCGACGGTCTACGCCTCCTGCAAAGCCGCCGGCATCGATCCGATTACGCAACCGATCCCCGTCGTGCCCGCCGTGCATTACCACATGGGCGGCGTGCTGACGGATGCCGAGGGGCGCACCTCGATCGACGGTCTCTGGGCTGCCGGCGAAGTCACCTCCACCGGCGTGCACGGCGCCAATCGCCTTGCCTCCAATTCGCTGCTCGAAGCCGTCGTCTTCGCCGCCCGTATCGCCGAAAACATCAAGGGCATCCTGCCGGAGCCGAAGATCAACGACTGGGGCAAGAATGCCGGCGAGAGCGACGACCTGGTGACCATCGAGGACAGCGCTGCGCTGAAGCGCCTGCGCCGCATCATGAGCGACCACGTCGGCGTCGTCAGGACCCGTGAAGGCTTGAAGGTGGCAATCCGCGAGATCGCCACGCTGGAGCGTGAAAACAGCCGCATGCGCTTCCACAACATCGTCACGACCGCCAAGCTCATCGCGACGGGCGCCTACCTGCGCGAAGAAAGCCGCGGCGGCCACTATCGCTCCGATTTTCCCGAGCAGAAGGCCAACTGGAAACACCGCACCTTCATCACGCTCGCTGAAGCTGACAAGGTTGTGGCGGAACTCTCGGAAACGGCGGCGGCATGAGGATTGGCAAAAATTGACAATCCACCGTTCAGCGCTAGAATCACGGCAAAGGATCAAGCCATGCCGACACTGAATGTGAGCCTGACATCGGAATTTGCCGATTTCGTCGAGGATGCCGTTGCAAGCGGCTCCTATGTTTCGGCGAGCGAAGTCGTACGCGATGCGCTGCGCCTGATGCGACAGGACCAAGAGAGCGAGGCGGCGAAGCTTGCTCTCTTGCGCAAAGCCGTCGATGCCGGTCTGGTGCAGTCGGAGCAGGGTGAGTTTTCCGAGCGTTCCGTCAACGATATCTTTGCCGCGGCCGTTCGTCAGGCATGATCGTTCGCCTGACGCGGGAGGCCGGGCAAGATCTCGCCGAGATCGCGCGCTACACGGTCGAGACCTTCGGGGCGGAACAGGCCATGCGCTATGCTGCCCTGATCGAACAAGGGCTTGTCCTTTTGGCGGAGGATCCACAACGCCCCGCTTCGCGCAGCCGCGACGAATTGCGGCCGGGCGTGCGCTCTCTTCATCTGTCCCGCGCTGCTGCCCGTCGTCATGCGGCGTCGCATATTCTCTACTATCACATTGCCGCGCGCGCGGACGGAGCGCAGGATGTCGTCATCCTGCGTGTGTTGCACGAGCGCATGGAGCCGCTGAAGCGGCTTGTCGATGCCAACAGCCCCGAAAAGGATCAGCAGCCATGACCACCTCCTATCTCCCCGTCCTTTCTCCCCTGATGGTGGAAGACCAGGTGCGCGCGGCGCTTGCCGAGGATCTGGGCCGGGCCGGCGATATCACCAGTCAGGCGACGATCGGGCCGGACATGAAGGCGACGGCCGAGCTGAACGCGCGCGAGCATGGCGTCATGGCCGGGCTCGATCTGGCGCGCGAGGCGTTCCGGCTGATGGATCCCACAATCCGTTTCGAGGCCTTCGTGAAGGATGGCGACAAGCTCACGCCCGGCACGGTTATCGCGAAAGTCTCGGGACCGGCGCGGGCGGTGCTGTCGGCCGAGCGGGTGGCGCTGAACTTCCTCATGCATCTCTGCGGCGTCGCGACCCACACGGCGCGTTTTGCCGAGGAGATCGCGCACACGCCGGCAAAGGTCTGCTGCACGCGGAAAACCATTCCGGGGCTGAGGGCGCTGGAGAAATATGCCGTGCGTATGGGCGGCGGCTCGTCGCACCGTTACGGGCTCGACGACGCCATCCTCATCAAGGACAACCACATCGCGGTGGCGGCCGGCGTCGAAGGCGCGATCCGCTCGGCGCGCGCCTTTGCCGGCCATCTCGTGAAGGTCGAGGTCGAGGTGACGACGCTGGAAGAGCTGGAGGAGGCGCTTGAGGCGCAGCCGGACGTGATCCTGCTCGACAATATGGGGCCGGAACTCCTGCGCCGGGCCGTCGAGATCAACCGCGATTGCGCCGGCCTGACGGACGAGGCCTATGCCGCGGATGCGCGTCGGGTGAAGCTCGAGGCTTCCGGCAATGTCAATCTTCTGACGGTCCGGGCGATTGCCGAGACCGGCGTCGACTATATCTCGACCTCCAAGATCACCATGGCGGCACCGACGCTCGACATCGGCCTCGATATCGTGGTGCGCTGAGGGGAACACCCCGAAGAACGATGCGTTCCGGTTCCATGGCCAATCATGGAAAGGACGCATCATGTGGAAGATTGTAACGCTCGCGACGATGGCCGGCACGCTCGCCGCATTCGCGACGCCCGCGCTCGCCCAGCAGGCGAAGAATACGGCTGAAGCCAATTTCGTTGATCTCAAGGGCAAGGAGACCGGCCGGGCGCATCTGACGGCGGGCAATGACGGTGTGCTCTTCGAGGTCGAGATATCAGGCCTCGAGCCGCGCAAGTGGGTGGCGCTGCACATTCACGAGACGGGCAAGTGCGATCATGAGCATGGCAACAAGGCGGCCGGCGGCCATTTCAATCCGGGCAAGAAGGAGCACGGCTTCATCGCGGCCGATGGCCCGCATGCCGGCGATCTGCCGAACCAGTATGTGGCTGATGATGGCGTGATGCGGGCGCAGATCTATTCGACGATGGTGCGGCTCGACGATCCCGAGCGCGGCATTCGCGGGCGTGCGTTGATCGTGCATGCCGGCTCGGACGACTATCGTACCGACCCGGCCGGCGGCGCGGGCGATCGCATCGCCTGCGCCGTGATCGAATAAGCCCTATTCGGCCGGAGCCGCCTCCGGCTCCGGCCCGGCCAGGTTCTGGCCGAAGGCGATGCGCACGCGCCGGTTCATCTCACGCGTCGTCTTGAACCACTGCGTCGTGGAGACCCAGTAGCGCAGTGTGAGCGTGGCCGAACTGTCGCCAAGACTATCGACGAAGACCTGCGGCGCCGGCACGGATTCGATGGTCGGATCCTCGCGCGCAATGTCCATAAGACGGTCGATCTCGTCATCGATATCCCGACTATCCGGCACCGTGACCTGAAGGTCGTGCTTGCGGGTGCGCTCGCGGCTGTAATTGGTAACCGGCGTGTTCCAGAGCGTGGAGTTCGGTGCAAGGCGATAGAGGCCGTCGCTTGTCCTGAGTTCGGTGGCAAACAGGCCGACCTCGGTGATCGTGCCGGTCACATCCTTCGTCTCGATATATTCGCCGACGCGGAACGGCCGTAGCACAAGCAACATGATGCCGGCGGCGATGTTCTGAAGCGTACCCTGAAGGGCGAGACCAATGGCCAGGCCGGCGGCGCCGAGGGCGGCGATGATCGAGGCGGTCTGCACGCCGAACTGGCCGAGCACCGTCACGAAGACGAGGATGAGCATGGCGTAGCGCAGGATATTAGCGAAGAAATGCGCGAGCGTCATGTCGATGCCGCGCACATGCGACAGGCCGGACAAGGCCCAGCGGTGCAGCAGCCGGGACAGAAACCAGCCGAGCACGAGCAGCACGAGCGCGCCGAGAATGGAGAAGGAATATTGCACCGCGAGCGCACTCGCCTGCGTGAGCGCCGCGCGCGAGGCGACGATGATGTCGGTGGCTTGTTGTTCCATGGATGCTTTCCCCATCTGTTGACGTCGATGGGGAATGGCAGTGCGGCGGAGAAGTTCCGCCTATCGCGTCCCGACCTTGAGGCCGGGGGCCGGCCGTTCTTCCAGAATGCGGCGGCGAAAGCGAAACAGCGCGGCGGGGCGCCCGCCGGTGGCGGCGGTGGAGCCGCCGGTCGGCTCGACGAGTTCGGCGCCCTCGACCAGCCGGCGAAAATTCTGCTTGTGCAGGTGCCGGCCCGAGATCGCCTCGACGGTCGCCTGCAATTCGGTGAGCGTGAATTCCGGCGCCATCAGCTCGAAGATGACCGGGCGGTATTTGATCTTGCCGCGCAGGCGCGCCATGGCGGTCGCGACGATGCGGCGGTGATCGTGCCGCATGGCGATGCCGGGGGAGGAGGTGCAGGGGCGGGTGCGTCCGTCCGTCACCGCTTCTTCGGCAAGGCCGGCTTCATAGAGCAGCTCGTAGCGCTCCAGAACGCGCTCCTCGTCCCAGGGAAAATCATCAAGGCCGAAGGCGAGGCGGATGCGGGTCAGCGGCATCGGTGTGGTGTTGAAACGCTCTTCGCGCATCACATCGCCGGCCCAGGTCTTCAGGGCAGGAATGATCAGCTGGTCGATGACAGGCGGCCGGCCCTGCCGCCAGTCCTCCCAGGGCAGGTAGGCGTACCAGTCGCGCCAGGCCGCGCCGGCCTGCGCCAGCCGCTCATTGGCCTCGGCATCGGTGCGGGTCAGCGCGAGATAGCCGACGGACACCATATGCGTGCCGGCCTCGTCCGGCAGCTTCTGCCGGCCGCGGTCGCCGAATGTGTAGAGCTGCTCGATATAGCCGAGCTTCAGCGCCGTCTGCGCCTCCACGCTGGCGCGCAGGCTGGTTTCGAAGGTGCGGTGCTGCTGTGGATCGAAAGGGCCGAAGGGCAGGGCGTCGCGCTCGCCGGCCGGGCCGCCGATCGCCAGAATGCAGGGGCTGCGGCCCGAGATCGCGACCACCGCCGCATTGAGGCCGATTTCGACCGGAGGGCGGGCGCGCTGTTCCGTCATTGTTGCACCGGGCCGGCGGAAAAGAGGAAGGGGCTGTCGCCGACATAGTCCGCCCCTCGGCCGATGGCTTTCACAGCGGCGACAAGCCGGCCGCCACGGCCGAGCACATGATCGCCGATCTCGATCAGCCGCGCATTCGGCGTCGCCTGCACCGAGGCTTTTCGCAGGCGCTGCGCCAGATCGTGTTCGTCCTGATCGGGCTCCACCGCAAGGGCCGAGATGAGGGCGGCGGCGGGCGAGCGGGAGACACCCATCATGCAATGCACGAGGAGCGGTGCCTGCCGGTCCCAGCCGCGCGCGAAATTGACGATGGCGGCGACATGCTCCTCTCCGGGGGCGACGAGATTGCCCGTGCCGGCAAAGGCGATGTCGTTGACGCCGACGATCAGGTGGCGCGCGACGTCGATGACGGCGGGCCGATGGAAATTCTGCTTGGGCGCGACGAGGCTCAGCATCTCGCGACAGCGGTGCCGGATGGCGAGTTCCGCGATCTTTCCCAGCGGTGCGACGACGATCGTGCCCATGTTACACCGCCGTCTTGAGGCTGGCGCGCTCGCGCTCCAGCGTTTCGAAGCGCTCGGCGAAACGGCGCTGTGCTTCAGCCGTGGGCACGGGGTCGATGTCGATCATCTCGAGCGTGATGCCGCGTGGCGCGCCGAAGAACTTGACGGCCTCGGCATGCGAGAAGCCGGCGAGCTCCGTTGCCTCGAAGAAGGCGGCGACCTGGTCGGCCTTCTTGATCTTCGCCTTCAGCGTCGCAGGCATCGATGGCGGCAGGCCGAAGCGCAGGTGCACGGCGGTCTCCAGCCGTTTCTCCACCGTCTTGTAG
>CBFGOD010000294.1:0-5995 GCA_965650295.1 uncultured Shinella sp.
CGGCGCTGTAGCCGCGCACGGCACTGCCGGCAAAACGCTGACCAAGCCACGCCTTTTCACGGGCCGTCGCCTCGTGCGCACCCGATGCGCCGGAGAACACGACGGTTCCTTCGGCGTCCGCGCCTTCGGCGAGACGATCGAGCCGGGCTTCCAGCCGGCCTTCATCACGCGACCCACGGTCGCCGCCGATGGCGTCGATCGTCGCATAGATGCGCGCCCCACGGGCTTGCGCATGCTCACGGGATTCGAGGATCAGGAAGGCAGCAGCCGAACCGGTGATGATGCCGCCGCCGGCCTTTTCGTCACGCGACCAGAGCGGCGTCCAGCCACCTGTCGCATGGGCACTGATGGCTTCGTAAAGCAGAATGACGTCCTGCCGCTCGGCAACCAGCGCGCTGCCGACGAGCGTATGCGTCGACTGGCCGGCCCGGATACGGTGGAAAGCGGTCTCGACGGCGCTGATGCCGGCGGCTTCCTCGCCCATGAAGGTGCGCGAGGAACCGGTGACCTTGTGTACGATGGAAATGTTGCCGGCGAGCAGGTTGGAAAGCTGGGCGAGGAAGAGCGTCGGGCGCAATTCCGTCGTCAGCTTCTCGTTGGGCAGGCGTTCGCGGTCATTGCGCTTCAGGCCTTCGTCGACGATCAGCGAATCGACATTGATGTCGCGTTCGCCGCCGCCGGCCGCGACGATCATGTCCATGGTGCCGCAGGCTTCGGCATTGTCCTTGAAGCCGGCATCGTCGAGCGCGAGGCCGGCGGTGAAGACACCGAGGCGCTGCCAGTTTTCCATCTGGCGCTGGTCGCCCCGCTTGGGGATCTGCTGATTCCAGTCGATTTCCGGCATCGGATGCACCGGATAGGGAGCGAAGCGCTCCGTATCAATCTTCGTGTCCGGCGCGTTCGCGGCACCGAGGATCGCCACATGCGCCTCGGCCCCGACACCCTGACAGGTGACGATGCCGACGCCCGTGATCACCACATCGTTGTTGGCCATCTTACTTTCCTTCCGCCGACGCTGCGAGCGCCTCGAACAAACCCACCTCGCCCGCACGCTTGCGAACGATGTCCGCCAGCGGCACTTCGGCAAAGGGCATGGTGCGCAGCTTCAATTGCGCATCGCAGACCTTCTTGCCGGCTGAGGTAATCCGCGTCTTGGTCACGGCATAACCCGAACCGTCATGCTCCAGCACGGCCTCGATGTCGAGCACGGCATCCGGCTCGACGAAGGTGCGCATCTTGGCGCCGTCGACGCTCATCAGGAACGGCATGGCCGTAAAATCGGTGGCGGCGAGCACGAGGAAGCCGGAAGCCTGCGCCATCGTCTCGATGAGCAGCACACCCGGAACGAGCGGCATGCCGGGAAAATGCCCCTCAAAAACAGGGCTCTTGGAGGGAACGACCGAGCGGGCGGTAAGCACGCGGCGCGCACCGTCAACGGCCTCCACGCGGTCGATCATCTGGAAATATTCAAGCAACATCGGATTATCGTCCCTGGCGGGGTCCGGAAATCGAAAGGCCTGCCGAAGACGGCAGGCCATAGGTCCTGTGCACCGGAATCGTCCGGAACAGAGCCGCAAAACGCGGCCGGGCGGTCTCGCCTCAGGCCTTGGCAGCCCGCAGTTCGTCGATCTTCGCGCAGAGGTTCTTCAGGACGAAATACTCTTCCGTCGCGACCTTGCCTTCGTTGACATCCTGCGTCCACTTTTCCAGCGGGATCTTGATGCCGAATTCCTTGTCGATCGCAAAAACGATGTCGAGGAAGTCGAGGCTGTCGATGCCGAGATCGTCGATGGTGTGGCTGTCGGGCGTGATCGTCTCGCGATCGATCTCGCTCGTCTCAGCAATGATGTCGGCAACCTTGTCGAATGTAGCAGTCACGCCCGTACCTCATGAATCTATAGTTGGGCCGATCCTATAGGGAAAACGGACGCGATTGCCAATGGGGTTGATGAGGGACCAGCGTAGTGCACACGGCTGTGTTGCGCAAACAACATGGCCACGCCAACGCTCAGACGGCCATGGAATGCCGGCCACGGCCGCTCGAAAGATGCGCGTCGAAGACCGCCGCCACGGTTCGCGCAAAAGGCCGGCCCGTCGCCGTCAACAGGAAGCGGTCGCCTTCGATACGGCAAAGACCATCCCTGTCGGAAGCGGCAAAGGCGTTCGCCTCCGACCTGATCACGCGGGACAACGCGGGGTAGCGGGCTGCGACATCCGCAAAGGAAAAGCCGAAATCGCACATGACACGCTCGATGACATAGGCGCGGGCGCGGTCTTCTTCGGCCAGCGCATAGCCGCGCACGACGGCGATACCGCCCTCCTCCGCCCGGCGCAGATATTCGCCCGTCGCCGGCATGTTCTGGATATAGCCCTGCGGCAGCTGGCCGATGGCCGATGCACCGAGCCCGATCAGGGCATCGGCCTGGTCATCCGTATAGCCCTGGAAATTGCGGCGCAGTGTGCCATTGCGGGCGGCGACCGCCAGGCGATCCGCGGGCAAAGCGAAATGGTCGATGCCGACGGCCTCGTAGCCCGCGGCCACCAGCATCTCCCCCGCCATCCGCATCTGCTCGAACCGCTCGATAATGCCGGGCAACGCCGCTTCGTCGATCATCGTCTGGTGTTTCTTCATCCACGGTACATGCGCATAACCGAAGAGCGCGATACGATCCGGCGCAAGCGAGATGACGGCGCGGACGGTCTGGGCAAGCGTCTCGATGGTCTGGAACGGCAGCCCATAAAGAATGTCGCAATTGACCGAGCGCACGCCCCGCACCCGCGCCGCTTCCACCACGCCGCGCGTCTGCTCGAAAGTCTGGATGCGGTTGATCGCCTTTTGCACCCTGGGATCGAAATCCTGGATACCGAGGCTGGCGCGCGTCATGCCGATTGCGGCGAGCGCATCGTGCCTTTCGTCATCGAGGTCGTTCGGATCCATCTCGACGGAAATCTCGGCATCGCCGGCAAAGCTGAAATGCGCCTCGAGACAGGTTTTCAATGCCCGCATGTCATCCGGCCGCAGCAGCGTCGGCGAACCGCCGCCGAAATGCAGCGCCGTGACCGGTGCGGCGGCGTCCACGCGACTGCCGATGGCCGCGATCTCGGCATGGAGGCCCTTGAGATAGGCTTCGACCGGCTCATAACGCAGCGTCTGCTTGGTGTGGCAGGCGCAGAACCAGCAGAGCCGGTCGCAATACGGGATGTGTGCGTAGAGCGAGAGGCGATTCGCCGCCGTCAGGGCTGCCAGCCAGTCGGCATAGACCTCCGGACCGATACTTTCGTTGAAGTGCGGTGCGGTCGGATAGCTTGTATAGCGCGGAACCGGCGATGAAAGGCGTTCGACGAGTGCATCCTGCATGGGTTTCTCCTTGCTTGCGAAGGAAATAACCCGAAGAACCTGCCCGCCATTTGATTTTGATCAAGTGCAACCGAGAATGAGTACGCTAGGATTTGACAATAGTCAGGAAGCGCTATTTTGCCGCTAGGCGGCACGCTTTATGTTCAGGTCTGCGTGCGGTAGCTCGGCATGGTGATGCCGTTCAGCCGCCGGGCGAAAAGGAAAAGCGATATGGAAGTTCGCCGCCAAGATATCCATAATTCCGATATCCCGGTCGTCTGCCGCGCCTGCGAGGCACGTCACGGTGGTGTTTGCGGCGCCTTGACGGCCGAGCAGCTGACCGAGCTCAACAAGCACTCCTCCCGCCATCGCCTGGAGACCGGCGCCGAAGTGATCGGCCAGGGCGAGACGGTGGTGAACTATTCCAACATCATGCGCGGCGTGGTGAAGCTGACCAAGATCATGGCGGACGGTCGCCAGCAGATCGTCGGCCTGCAGTTCGCGCCCGACTTCCTCGGCCGCCCCTTCCTCACCGAAAGCGCCATCACGGCGGAAGCCGCCACCGACAGCGAGGTCTGCAACTTCCCGCGCAACGTGCTCGACCGTCTCGTCAAGCGGACGCCGGATCTGGAACATATGCTGCACCGGCAGGCGCTCAAGGAGCTGGACGAAGCGCGCGACTGGATGCTGACGCTGGGCCGCAAGACGGCGCAGGAGAAGGTCGCAAGCTTCCTCTACCTGATCGCCACCCATATCGACCCCGAGAGTATCGACATGTCGGCCTTCGACCTGCCGCTGTCGCGCGCCGATATCGCCGATTTCCTCGGGCTGACCATCGAGACGGTCAGCCGCCAGTTCACCAAGCTGCGCAAGGAAAACGTCATCCGCATCGAGAACAACCGGCATGTCACCGTTCCCGACATGGACCGCCTGATGCGCTACGCCGGCAACGATTAGGCCTCTCGTCGTCTCAGCGGGTAATGACGATCTTCGTGTTGGACAGCCCGTTGCGGTTGGCCATCTGGAAGAAGGTCGCCGCATTGTTCGGGTGCAGGCGCACGCAACCATGCGAGGCCGGGCGCCCCAAGCGCTTCGTCTCGTAGGTCGCATGAACGGCATAACCGCCCTTGAAGAATACCGCGAACGGCATCGGCGCATTGTTGTATTTGCGCGAACGATGATTGCGCGAGGCCCATTTTGCCGACCAGCTGCCCGTCGGCGTGCCATAGCCCTGGCGGCCCGTCGAGACGCGCCAGCGATATTTTACCATGCCGTTCTGAGTAACGATCATGGTTTGCGAAGAAAGGCTGACCTGAGCCACGAGATTGGCAGAAAGTGCAGCCTCGGTCTGAAATAAAACGAGAAAGAACGCGACGGCAGTCGCAAACAAGGTACGCATGACTTCCCCTCAAAATATTTGTGCATGGCTTACCGCCATGTCTCACCACGAGACACACTATAGACGTTTCAGCCTTCCGCAATATTGACGGGGGTGGCGAAAAGAAAACGAAGTTAAGGTGTAAAATTTTACCGATCGCCTGCGGCCGCGATCAAAGCAAAGCCGCAAGAAGTGCTGCGATCAGGACAAGGCCGGCCAAGCTGGCGCAGGCAACGGAAAATATCCGCAAGGAAAGATCGATATCAGCGACGGTCGCGACAGTGCGGCCGCTCGCATTCATCATCGGTTCGTCGACGCGCGTGCCGCCATAAATACGCGGGCCGGCAAGACCGATACCGACGGCACCCGCCATGGCCGCTTCCGGCCAGCCGGAATTGGGCGAACGGTGCAGGCCCGCATCGCGCAAAGCCGTGCCGATCGCCGCCCGCGCTGCCGCCTTGCTTTTGCGCATCCAGGCGCCAGCCGCGATGAAGAAAATAGAGAGGCGCGCCGCGGGCCAGTTGGCGAGGTCGTCCAGCCGGGCGGAGGCCCAGCCGAAATCGAGATATTTCGCATTCTTATGGCCGATCATGGAATCGGCCGTGTTCAGCATCTTGTAGGTGAAGAGGCCCGGCAGACCGAGCAGCGCATACCACAGCGCAGGCGCCACGACGCCGTCGGAGAAATTTTCGGCAAGGCTCTCTATACCGGCCCGGCAGATAGCGGGCTCGTCGAGCGTCGCCGGATCGCGCCCGACGATCATCGACACCGCCTGACGTCCGCCATCGAGACCGTCGCGCTTGAGGCCTTGGGAGACGGCGCGCACATGATCATGCAGGCTCTTCTGCGCAAGGAAGATCGCGACGATGACGACCTCCAGCACGAAGCCGAGCGCACCCAGCCGCGCCAGCAACGCATGAATGATGAACCCGAAAAACAGGCTCGCCGCCAGCAGCGCGGCGATACCGGCCGCACCGTTGAAGCGCTTCGTATCGGCCGAAAGGCGCTTGCCGTTGAACAGCTTGTCGATCAGGCCGATCGCCCGGCCGAACAGCACGACCGGATGCGGCACGTGGCGCCACAGCTTGTCCGGATCGCCGACGAGGCGGTCGAGAATCAGTGCAAGGAACAGGGTGAGCAGCGCCGAGGTCATCGCCTACCCTGCCCTGTCGGCAAGGGCTTCCGCAAGGCGCTTGTCGCCCGCGCTGTCGGGCGCGAGACCGAAGCGCAGCCAGTGCGGATTGTAGTCGAACGGGCGCACGAGGATGTGGTGGCGGCAG
>CBFGOD010000295.1:0-5992 GCA_965650295.1 uncultured Shinella sp.
GGAGCAGCGCCTACCTCGTATGCCGGCATAACAACTGGACCGACCGGATGGGCCTCATCACAGTTGCCGGGCTAATCGCCATCGATCGCGCGGCACGCATTGTCCTGACCGTGCTCGACCACGAGCAGAACGGCGCTGTGGCGCTCGCTGAGACATCGAACCTGTTGGACGATGCGGCCCGCATCCTGATCGCCAGCGTTGATAGCCTGGTCGATGCAGATGCCGAGCCGGGAGCGGAAGCCGCCTTCTCGTTTGTCCTCGATCTCAAACTGCCGAACGGTGACGTGATTGATAACGGCAAACGGATGCTGCCGGCACAGATCGCCATGACCTTGGCGCCGGAAGCGGTTTCGCATTGGCTTGCCGAGCGCCCAGAGCCGGATGCGGTTCTTCACCGCATGCCGATGCTGCTGCCGCTCGACCGCTTCCCCACCACCAGCACCGCGAGTGGAGCCTCGGAATGAGCGGCATCTACTTTGACGAAACCGTTCGCGTGAAAGCCTATTCACTATCCTCGAAGGGTGGAAAGACGACAATCCGGATCGAGTTGGAAGCCGCCGACCATTTTGACGCGGCCTCCATCATGCGGCAGCTCGACGAGATCGAGCGTGAACGGAAGAACCGGGACAAGCCGTCAAAGCAGCCCCCACCCGCTCGCGAGAAGAAACAATTGGCGATTGCAGCGCCGCTCCTTCAGCTCGAGCATCACAGGGACCGCTCCGATGTCTGAAGAGCTTAAGCCATATACCTGCACCTATCAGTTTGAAGGGCGGCCGATCGGCGTCACGGTTCACGCTCGCTCCTGGGAAGAAGTGTCCGCCCGGTTTCGCGCGATCGGCATGACGGCCGTTGTGAACGGCGAGCAGGTCGCCGAATTCGATGCCTTTCCCGGTCTGTCACTCGGCAAGCGCGTCCTGAGACAAGTTCTGCGCCTCGTGCGGAAGGGGCAGTGAGATGGCACACATCGTCTGCTGGAGATCTGGAAAGGTCAGCATATCCCGCCTCGTCCCGAAGGGCGGCATGGGGGTCGTTGTCGGCCATGGCAATCGCCTGCGTCGTGTCTTGCGCCAGCATGCCGGCCTCACGCGCGATGGACAAGCCTACTCACTTTCCACTCTGCAGACCGCGCTTGATGACCAGGCCGCGATCGTCGCGATCGAGGCGTTCACCGCGTCGGTTCGAGAAATCCTCGCGCGCGGTCCCCATCGCCGGTTTCGCGGAGGGCGCTTGCTATGAACGACCGTGTCTTTCCCCCGTCCTTCACCAAGGGCTACGCGATCATGACGCCTGGCGGCTCGATCATAGATCATACCTACCGGCGCACGCCGGCAGAGGCGATCGCCACGATTGCCACTCACGAGGATCCGGATCGCTGGCACGCCTTCGAGGCGCAGGGCTGCACCGTCCAGTTCGTCTATGCCCGCATCTTCGTTCCGCAGTTTTATCCGGTCACTCCTAGAAAGGACGAGCAGCCATGAGCCTTGTCGGACGCATTCACGCCGCAGCAAAGCAGGCCGGCCTGGACGATGATACCCGCCGCGCAAAATGCATGGGCATCGTCGGGAAGGCCTCGACGAAACAGATGACGGAAGGCGAACTGCAGAAGGTTTTGCAGGTATTCGAAAACGAGGGCTATGCGTCGCGGCGATCGCCCCGCGTCGACGGCCGGACCAAGAAGCTACCCTTTGACGGCAAGTATGTGCCAAAAATGCGCGCCTTGTGGATCGCGCTCTACAATTTTGGGGTGATCGACGACCGCCGCGATACGGCCATTGAGGCATTCGCACTCGGTCGCCAGGTGAAGGGGCTTTCCGACGTTCGGTTCATCCACCAACACAAGGATGGCGACGCGGTCATCCAGGGCATGAAGGCGATGCTAACTCGCGCCGGCGTCGATTTCACCGACCGCAGACCATGCCCGGATTTCATGCTGAAGCACGGTTACAAGATCGCGATCGCGCAATGGGCTTCCCTTTGCCCAGGCGGTGCGCGTGACTTCTGGTCGGTGGTGACCGATCTCGTCGGGCGCGACAGCAGCTATCGCGAAATGACCGACAAGGAATGGATTGTCGTCATGAACGCCTTTGGCGAGCGCATCCGGCTTCGGAAGAAGGGGCGCGCATGACCGCCCGACGAACCGATATCTCCGCATTGGAGGCGTTGATCGGCAACGCTGAGGATGCTGTTACCAGCGCGCAGGACGCCGTTGATTTCGCGGCGACGGAACTTGCGCGCCTGGTTGGCCCGCTCGCCGCCGCGCATCGCCTTGCCTCCGTGGCGCTGGAGCTGTCCGAGCTTGCAGAACGCGAGGGCCGGATTTGACCGAGCAGGTTCCCGATCGCGCCTGGTTCTCGCCGCTTCTGAACGAGATAGCGGATCTCGCCGGCGTGCGCGCAGCGCTCCTGATCGGTCGGGAGAAAGCCTGCCAGCGCGTCTACATCCCGAAGCCTCCCATCGCACCCGATCACTGGCTGATTGCGCTCGTCGGCGACGAGGCCGCCATCCGCATAGGAAACCGATGGGGTGGGCACAATCTTGACATCCCCCCCGCGCTTGGCGGACAAATGCGCCGTCGACGCCGAGCCATCACCGAGATGACGAAAAACGGCATGTCGATCAACCGGATCGCCCGTTCCCTCGGTGTTTGCCGCGCGACGGTGACGAATCAGAGGCGGACGATGGACCGCTCCGTCGCTGACGGCGACCTCTTCCCCGAGGACTGATAGAGGTCCAATTTTGGACCCCTCCCAAAGCCGCCTCGTGCGTGCACGGTCCCCCAATTGGCCCGCTTCCCGCCGGCGCAATTCTTGGGGACATTTCATGACTTTCGACGAATGGCTTATCGGCCGCCTTCGCCTGCATGGTGCCTATGGCGGCGCCATGGATGGCGCACCCGGTCGCGAAATGTATCGCGCACTCGAAGTCTACCAGGCGAGCGAAAACCTGAAGGTGACCGGCGTCGCCGATTCCGCGACCGTCAACGCCTTGCGCCGGAAGCCGACCGGCAGGATCGGCGGGCTCGTGATGTACGACAAGGCTCCGCCTGTGCCGGTCGAGCCCGTGTGGCTACGCGAGGCGCGTCGTCTAATCGGCGTGCGCGAGAAGGTCGGCAAAGGCAGCAACGCCACTATCCTCGGCTGGGCCAAGCGTCTCGGCGGCTGGGTCGCATCCTACTTTACCGATGACGATATCGCCTGGTGCGGGCTCTTTGCCGCCCACGTCATCGGCCTGACGCTGCCGCGCGAAGCTCTCCCGGCTAATCCGCTCGGCGCGCTCGAATACAACAAGTTCGGCCGGCAGCTCGCCCAGCCCGCGCTGGGCGCGATCATGACCTTCAAGCGTGATGGCGGCGGGCATGTCGGCTTCTACCTGGGCGAAGACGCCACCCACTTCCACATCCTCGGCGGCAACCAGACCAATTCCGTGCGGATTTCTCGCATCGAGAAGAAGCGGCTCTCGGATATCCGCTGGCCAAAGACCGGCGAGGCCGAGCAGCTCGGCCGCGTGATCCTGACGGCCGCCGGGGTGGCCGTAACTTCAAACGAGCGCTGATCGCGAAAGGATTTCCCATGCTTCAGCTTTTTCTTGGCCAAGTGCTGCCGGCGCTCATCGACGCGATGACGCCCATTCTCATCTCCCTGATCGCTGCCATGGTCTACCGTTGGACCGGCATCCAGGTGGAGGAGAAGCACATGCGCGCGCTTCAGTCCGCTCTCGGCAATGGCGCCCGCCTTCTCCTGACCGGGCACACGATCGACGACGCGGTTGATTATGTCGAGCGCTCGGTCCCCGACGCCTTGGCGACGTTCCGCGCAGCCGGCGATCGCGAACGCATCGAGGAACTGCTCGCCCCGCATATCGCGGCAATCGTCCCCGCCAGCACGAGCCCGAAAGGCGGGAAGCCCTGATGGACGTCTCACCGCTCAAGGAATGGCTTGGCCTGATCGCGCTGTTGATCTCAGTCGGTTCGTCCATCGTCCTGTTCCTGAAATCCGACGCGAAGAAGGCGGGCGAAATCCTCGCCTCGCACGCCAGCAAGATCCAGAAACTGGAAGATGAAATGCGGCACATGCCGGACAAGGAAACCGTTCACAAGCTCCAGCTCGATATGACCGAGATGAAGGGGCAGATGAACTCCATCGTCAAATCATCTGAAGCGACCGAGCGCGCCACCCGGCGCGTCGAAGACTTTTTAATGAAGTCCTGAGGGGCAGGAAATGGCAACGGCAGAAGACTACGCGCGGTGGGTGGAAGAGAACATCCGCCTTATCATCCTGAAGGATCTGGCCGACCCCAAACTGGGCGGCACCACCAACACCTTCCTGATTCAGAAGAGCCTTGAAGGCTTTTCCTATCGGAAGTCCCGCGACTATATCCGCAACCAGCTTCTCTGGCTGGAGCGGGAAGCGGGAGCTGTCCGGACGCGCGATGAGGGCACTGAAACCTCGGCGGAGATCACGCGACGCGGGCGTGACCACGTCGAGCGCCGCACCGTTCTTGCAGGGATCCAGCTTCCCGGCGACGCGGAGTAATTTGGATGGCACCGCACCTGCGACCCCGGCCGTCTGCCATCGACCAGTTGCCCGAGGAGTGCGAAGCCATCGTCGCCTGGGCGGCGCAGGAACTTGCCAACACCCCCCGCAGCCAGACCGAAATCTACGCCGAGTTTCGCGACAAGCTTATGGCGCTCCAGGGCGAACTCGGCCTCGGTTTCGATATCCCGCACTTCTCGTCGTTCAACCGCCATGCCTTGCGCCTGGCGAAGGTGACGGCTCGCCTGCAGCGTAGCCAGATGATCGCCGACGCGGTCGTGGCACGCACCGATGGCGAGGACGCCGACAAGCTCACCCAAGCATCCACGCGGCTCCTGAAGACTATCATTTTCGAGATGATGGAGAACGCGGCCGACGATGGCTTTGTGCCGAAGGAAGCGCACCAGGCGGCAGCCGCTCTCTATCGTCTTACCATGGCGGAGAACATCTCCACCCAGCGCCGGCAGAAACTTCAGGCGGAGATCGAGGCGCAAACGAAGGAGGCTGTCATTTCCGTCGCCAAGGCCAAGGGCCTTTCGGACGACACCGCGCAGGACATCCTCTCCAAAATCCTCGGGGTGGATAAAGCATGACCCTCGCCATCACGCCCGAGCAGTGGGCCGAGGCCCGCCGCGAGGCGACCCAGGCGATTCCGGAAATCATCGAGAAGTTTGGCCTGCCGAAGGCGCTGCTGGGCTATCAGAGCCGTACGATCGCGCTCCTGGAGACAGCGGCGTGCCGCGTGCTCTTCATCGAGAAGAGCCGACGGATCGGGGAGACCTGGGCGCTCGCCGCCTATGCCGCTTTGCGCGCCGCCAGGACGAAGAAGGCCGGCGGCAAGGACGCGCTTTACATTTCCTATTCCCAGGAGATGACGCGCGAATTCATCGACGCCTGCGCGATGTGGGCCAAGGCATATTCGCTTGCCGCCTCCGAGGTAGACGAATTCCTTTTCAAGGACGAGACCGAGGAAGGCGACCAATCGATCCAGGCGTTCCGGATCAAATTCGCCTCAGGCTTTGAAATCGTCGGCCTATCGTCGGCGCCGCGTTCGCTTCGCGGTAAGGACGGTCTCCTCATCATCGACGAGGCCGCCTTCGTCGATAACCTGAAGGAGCTGCTGAAGGCTGGTCTCGCCTTCCTCACCTGGGGCGGCCAGGTCGTTGTCTGCTCGACGCACAACGGCGCCGATAACGAGTTCAACGTCAAGATCCAGGACATCCTTGGCGGCCGCAGCAAATACAAGCATCTGAGGATCGACCTCGATGACGCACTGAAGGATGGGCTGTATCAGCGCATCTGTCTGGTCAACGGACTGGAGTGGTCCCCTGAAGCCGAAGCAAAGTTCCGTCAGGATCTGATCGACTTCTATGACGAGGCGGCCGACGAAGAACTGTATTGCGTTCCCAGCCAGGGCTCCGGCGCCTGGCTGACGACACCACTGATCGAAGCGCGGATGA
>CBFGOD010000296.1:0-5949 GCA_965650295.1 uncultured Shinella sp.
CATGGCGCCTTCGACGCGGTTGCGGGCGCGAAACTTCGGCGCGATCGAACGATAGGAGAAGAAGGCGCCGACGGCAGCCACGATGACGACGATGATCGACAGGATGGTGCTGCTCGTATTGGTCATGCGGTTGAGGTCGTCGGCCGACTTCAGCATGTAGGGTGCGGGCTCGGCCGCGACCGGAACGCCCTTGCTGGCGAGCACGTCGCGGGCGGTGGCGCCGTCCTTGAACAGGGCTTCGCGTTCTTCGGCCGTCAGCACCTTGAAGCCGCGGGCGATGGCCGAGATCATGTTGTAATTGAGGTTCTGCGTTGCCTGCGGCTCGGCCTTCACCTCTTCGGGGAAGCCGGCGCGGACGGTGGAGCTGATATAGATCGGGCTTGCCACGACCCAGATGAACAGCACGACAACCGCCGGAAGAACAGCCCAGATGGCGACGTAGGAGCCGTAATAACCCGGCCGCGAATGCAGGTTCGAAAGCTTGCCGCCGGCAAGCGCGTTGGCGCGCCAGCTGCCAATAAGATAGCCCACCACGCCGATCACGGCGACGACGAGCAGAAGAAGGGAAATACTCATTGAGGAAATTCTCCCGGCGAGATCATCCGCGGTGCCATTCATGCGACGGGCGAAAATTGCCCGAAAGGAAGCGGCCGGCGCGTTTTAACGCGCCGGCCAACGTCAATTACATGATCTTGCCGTCAACGAAGGCCTTGCGGACTTCTTCACGCTCGGCATCCGGAGCCGGAACCAGGCCATATTCAGCCAGCGGGCTGTCGGGGCCGATCATGTCGTCGCTCGTGAAGAACTCGACATATTCCTTCAGGCCGGGGATAACGCCGAGATGTGCCTTCTTGACGTAGAAGAACAGCGGGCGCGAAACCGGATATTCGCCGGAAGCGATCGTCTCGGTCGACGGAACGATGCCGCTGACGGTCGCAACCTTCAGCTTGTCGGCATTGTTTTCGTAGAAGGAGAGGCCGAATACGCCAAGGCCGGTCTTGTTGGCGGCGATGCGAGCCAGCGTTTCGGTGTAGTCGCCGTCGATATCGACAGCCAGGCCGTCCTTGCGAACGGCGATGCACTTGGCATGCTGTTCCTTTTCGTCGGCAACGGCAGCCTTGATCACGTCGAGAGCGCCGGTGGCCTTGCAGCCCGCAGCGAGCATCTTTTCGTCGAAGACTTCACGGGTGCCGTGCTTTTCGCCCGGAATGTAAGCGGCGATTTCAGCGTCCGGCAGGTCCTTGTTGACATCAGACCACTTCTTGTTCGGGTTGGCGACGAGCTTGCCGTCAACGACGATTTCAGCGGCGAGCGCGAGGTAGAGGTCCTTCGGCTCGAGCTTCAGGTCGGCATTGCCGGCGTCGGTTGCGAAGACGATGCCGTCATAGCCGATCTTGACTTCCTGGATCTCGGTGACGCCGGCAGCCTTGCAGGCTTCCTTTTCGCTGTCCTTCATCGCACGCGATGCGTTGGCGATGTCGAGGGTCTCCGGGCCGACGCCCTTGCAGAATTCCTTGAGGCCGCCGCCCGTGCCGCCGGATTCGACGATCGGGGTCTTGAAGTCGGGGAAGGTCTCGCCGAACGTCTCGGCGACGATCTTGGCGTAGGGAAGAACGGTGGACGAGCCGGCGATCTGGACCTGGTCGCGCGCAACGGCAACGCCTGCGAATGCGGCGGAGGCAACGAGCGCCGCGAGGGTGAGCTTAAGAGATTTCATCTGGGTTCTCCCGAAGAGGACGTGTGTGGAAAGCGCTGTTTTGCGCTCACTGCCGTTGACCGGCGGCTCTTCTCTAAACCCCGGACGCCCTCTCTTTTATGTCAGTTTCGCGAAACATTTGTGACAGGCCAAGCCACTGAAAACCCTTCGGAATTTTCAGTGAAACGACGAAGCGGCAGTCCTTTATGTCAAAAGCGCACGGTAAACACCGTGCCCTTGCCCACCTCGGACTTCACCACCAGGCGCGCCCGGTGGCGGGTGAGGATATGCTTGACGATGGCAAGACCCAGCCCTGTGCCCTTCTTGGACCGGCTGGCTTCCACGTTAACCCGATAGAAACGTTCGGTGATGCGCGGGACATGTTCGGGTGGAATGCCGGGACCGTAGTCGGTGACCGACAATTCGACCGGCACATCGCCGCCGCCCGTCAGCGCCACATCCACCCGCTTGCCTTCCTGGCCATATTTGCAGGCATTCTCGATCAGGTTCTCCATGACCTCAACCAGTTCGTCGCGGTCACCGTTGACCATGACGGCATGTTTGGGCAGGTCGAGTGCGATCTCAACGCCGAGATCGCTGGCGAGCGGCTGCAGGCTGTCGCGCACATGGGCGATCAGCGGCGCGAGGTCCACGGTCTGATCGGGCGTGAGGTTGGAGCGCAGCTCGAGGCGCGACAGAGAAAGCAGGTCATCCACGAGGCGGCTCATGCGCGTCGCCTGCTCGTGCATGATGCCGAGAAAGCGCTCATGCGCCTTCACGTCGTTCTTCGCCGGGCCTTGCAGGGTCTCGATGAAGCCGCGCAGCGAGGCGAGCGGCGTGCGCAATTCGTGGCTGGCATTGGCGATGAAGTCGGAGCGCATGCGGTCGATGCGGCGTGCCTGGGAAACATCGCGGAAGGTGAGGAGCCAGAGCGGCTCGCCGATGGTCTTTTCGGCCAGCGGCGCGATGCGCACGACATAGACCGTCTCCGAGGGCAGGCGTTCGGCATGTTCGGTCTCACGCGGCTGGCCGGCGGCGATCGCGTCGCGCACCATGTCGAGGATGCCGGGCGCGCGGATACGGCCGGCAAGATCGCTGCCCGTGGGAATCACACCGAAGATCGCCTCGGCGGCACGGTTCTGGAGTTTGATCGTCTCGCGGCCGGACAGGAGGATGGCCGGCGCATCGAGCGCACCGAGCACGGCGGCGATGGCGGCAAGCTCGTCCTGTTGCGGCTCGCTGGGCGGAGCGTCCGGCGCGGCAACGGCCGATGGCCCGACGGCCATGGTCCGGCCCGTCTCGACCATGCGCCGGTCGGTGCGCAGCAGGCCGGCGATGATGAGCAGCAGGACCGTGAACGACACCCAGCCCAGATGCAGGCCGGCCAGCCAGATCATGAAGCCGACGAACACCGCCGAGGCGATCAGGACGCGCACGCCCCACAATTGCGCCGCCAGCCAGCCGAAACCCGTCCGCTGATCCGAAACCGCCACCCATTCCCTCGCAAGCATCACACCCTCCGCGCCTCCAACGATTCAGCAGGAATAGCGCGGCTTCATGACATGTTTTTCACGGTACGCTTGAATTCGCAATGCGGTTATGGCCACCTTCCGGTTTACGCGGCGTGAGCCGCGCCCCTATCCGAAGGAGTGGACCATGGCGGAAAAGGCCGAAAACCGGGCGGTGGAGCTGGATATCCACGGCAAGAAGCGGGTGTTCGACATCGACGACCCCAAGCTTCCCGACTGGATCGACGAAAAGGCCTTCGGCTCCGACGACTACCCCTATGACAAGAAGCTCGACAACAAGGACTACGAGAAGACGCTGAAGCTTCTCCAGATCGAACTGGTCAAGGTGCAGGTCTGGCAGCAGAAGACCGGCACGCGCATCATGACCGTCTTCGAAGGCCGCGATGCCGCCGGCAAGGGCGGCGCGATCCACGCCACCATGTCCTACATGAACCCGCGCTCCGCCCGCATCGTGGCGCTGACCAAGCCGACGGAAACCGAGCGCGGCCAGTGGTATTTCCAGCGCTACGTCTCGACCTTCCCGACGGCGGGCGAATTCGTGCTGTTCGACCGCTCCTGGTACAACCGCACCGGCGTCGAGCCCGTCATGGGCTTCTGCACGCCCGAGCAATACGAGAAGTTCCTCAAGGAGACGCCGCGCTTCGAGAAGATGATCACCTCGGAGGGCATCCACCTCTTCAAGTTCTGGCTCAATATCGGCCGCGAGATGCAGCTGAAGCGCTTTCACGATCGCCGCCACGATCCCTTGAAGGTCTGGAAGCTGTCGCCGATGGATATCGCGGCCCTCAACAAGTGGGACGATTATACGGAAAAGCGCGACCGGATGCTGAAGGAGACGCATACGGACCATGCGCCCTGGACCGTGGTGCGCGCCAACGACAAGCGCCGCGCCCGCATCAACCTGATCCGGCACATCCTCAAGACGCTCGACTATGAGGGCAAGGACAAGAAGGCGATCGGCGAGATCGACGACAAGATCGTCGGCTCAGGCCCCGGCTTCGTCAAATAGGCCGGGTGCTCACTCACCCGGCTGGATGCGGACGGCATAGAGATTGACGCTCGCATCGCCGCCGGTGATATCGCTGTTGATAAGCAGATGCCCCGGCTCGCTCGGCGAGAGCGAACGGTCGAACTCGACCTGGAACAGGATGTCGGTGCGCTCCGAGACGGTGAAGCGATGGCGGCCGCAGCCGCCCATCGTGGAGAAGTCGCACTCCACCGAAACCTGCACCGGCTTGTCGCCCGCCGACTGGACCGTCAGGGCGACCGTCGAGGTCTTGCCGCCCATTTCGCTCAGCACCTCGGGCGAGACCTCGATACGTACTGCGCCATCGCGATCCGGATTGGTGGAGGTGATGCGTGCGGCCGGTCCCTCATTGGTGCTGACCGCTTCGAAGCGGCCGGCAGCGCCCGCGGAGAGCTTTGCCGTATCGTCGGGCGAGAAGATCGCGCGCCAGTCCGCAGAAAAGCGGTTCTGCGTGTCGAGCGCCTTTTTGATCGGATCGTCGCCGGAGAAATCCTCGCCCGCGACCGTGGCGGGCGGGGTCGAATCATCCGCGCCGTTCTGCAGGTCTCTCAGCAGCCCGCTCGTCTCGACCCACCAGGCAAGCGCGCCGAAGGCGGCGATCAGGGTTGCGACGACGAGCAGGAAGGAGAACAGCCGGCCGCGGCGCTTGCGGGCCTTGGCTACGCGCTCGGGCTTGAAATCGGAGGCCTCGTTGACGGTGGCGCTTTCGGCAGCGGGCCTGGCGTCCCCGGCAAAGCCGTCGGCGCGGTCCGGGCGGATGGCACCGATATCGCTCCCAGCAGCCTGGCGGGCCTCGACCCTCGGCTCCGCATCGAGCGACGGCTCGGGCCTGGTGTCACGCTCGGCGCGCAATTCGGGCTGCGGGCGCGCTTCGACGACGGGCTCGACACGAACCTCGCGAACCGGCGCCGGCGTGGCGGCGGCGCGCTCTTCCGCCTCGATTTCGTGGATGGTCGCTTCCAGCCGGTGGCGCTGGGCCGTTATCGTCTCGGGATCGTTGATCTCCTGCTTGCGCAGGCCCGCCTCCAGAGCGTTGCGCGCCGACTGGTAGATGCGTGCCCGAACCTCGGCATTCGCACGCTCAGAGCGCGCCAGCGCGTTTCTGATTGCCGTTTCCAGTCCGCTCACATGAGACCCTTCTGCGGGAGCCGCCAGACGACGCGGCCATGATCCATCTGTGGAAAGAGCCCTTCTTTCCGGCTTTTGTTAGGTTTTGCGTAACGTTTACCGCAACGTTGCGCAAGCCTCCCCGCCGAAACCGTCGGCCTTCGCCGGGGATAAGCCGGCACGGAGATAACGGATGGGCACGGCATTCGCTTCGCGCGGACAGGCTATTTCCTCGATGTCATAGCGCGCAGATGCACCTGCTCCCTCTGTTAAGCCATCCGCGATGCTCCAACAGCCTCCACTGTTCGGCGCGCGTTGCCGCGCCTGCGCCCTCTTTTCACGGACGATTCTCGCTGCTATTCTTTTGACGTTTTCGTAAACGTCAAAATCGGATTTGGATTTCCCATGGCCCTGCCCGCGATCCTCAAGGACAAGCTGCGCCTGCCCGTCGTCGGCGCGCCGCTCTTCATCTATCAGCTGCCGAACGAGATCGTGGTGATCATGGCGCCCGGGCCGGAGGTGCGCCATATCTACCTGAATGTGCCGCATTCGGCCGATCCGAAACCGTCCTGGTACGGAGAATCGATCGG
>CBFGOD010000297.1:0-5940 GCA_965650295.1 uncultured Shinella sp.
CGCGCCAGGGCGCTCGGATCAGGTCGGAGATGATCGCGTCGAAATCGTCGTCGGAAATTGCCACGCGCGTCGCGCGGCCCTGGCCCGGATGCCAGGGCAGGATGACCGTCGGAAGCGCCCAGACGGGATGCCCAAGCGTTTCGAGCGCAAAGACGGCGGCGCGGTTGCCCACCGTGCCGCGCACCACATGGCTCGAAATGACGATGACGGTGCCCTTGTCGCTCTCGCTCATACCCGGCTTCCTTCGTTTCGCCTGAGTGATGGCAAGGGGGCTTGTGCCTGTCAACGCCCGGCCCCTTTACGCCCTTATGTTGCAGGACAGCACAGGGCGCTATTCATCGCTTTTTGGCTACTTTTCGACGAAAAATCGGCAATTTAGCGATAAAACGACAGCAAAACTGACCTATCTCTGACAAAATCGATTGAATTTTCTCGCAAATGCACAAATTTCGTCGCGCGTATTTTTTCTTCTGCTAACGTCCGGGCATCGGATTTGAGGGAGAATTCCATGGGTGCCCGGACCAACGTGAAACGAGAAAAACACATCGAGGCCGCAAAGGCCGCAGCTGCTGCGCTTGGCGCAAAGACGCTCAACCCCGATATCCTCTTCGGGCGTGCCAGCAAGGACGATCTGGAGCACTATACCGGCCCGATGCTGGCCGCCGCCTCCGCCCATGCCATGGCGGAAATCGAAGCCTGGGACGGCAGCGCACCGCGCGTCACAGTCACCACCCGGCCGGACGTAAAACCCCAGGGCCAGCCGGTCTCCGTCCTCTCCGTCACAGACCGCAACCAGCCCTTCCTCTATGATTCGGTCATGGGCGAAGTGACGAGCACGCACCGCGACATCCACCTCGCCATCCACCCGATCCTCGTCGTCGCCACGGACGAAGCGCCGAAGCTCTTCTCGCCGGACGAGGAGAGCGAGCCGGCGCAGCGCGTCAGCCATATCGAAATCCATCTCTCCGAACTCCTGCCCGCCGAAGCGGCGGCCTTGACGGAGCGCGTGAAAAACGTGCTGAACCAGGTGCATCTGGCCGTCGACGACTGGCCGTCCATGCTGGAAAAGCTCAACGGCGTCACGGCCGATATGGAGCGCTATGCCAAGGACAAGCCCGGCAAGGGCGAGGCGCTCGCCTTCCTCGACTGGCTGCGCGGCAACAATTTCACCTTCCTCGGCATGCGCGAATATTCCTATTCCGGCAAGGGCGAGCAGGCGACGGTGGAGCGCGGCGGCGAAGGCCTCGGCATTCTCTCCGACCCGGACGTGCGCGTGCTGCGGCTGGGCAAGGACGCCGTGACGACGACGCCGGAAATCCTCGAATTCCTTGAAGGCCCGGATTTCCTCATCGTCACCAAGGCGAATGTGAAATCCGTCGTGCACCGCCGCGCCTATATGGATTATGTCGGCCTGAAGCGCTTCGACGAGAAGGGCAAGGTGGTGGGCGAGCTGCGCATCGTCGGCCTCTTCACCTCGACGGCCTATACGCATGCCGCCGGCCAAATCCCGCTTCTGCGCTCCAAGGTCGAGGCGGTCATCGACCATTTCGGCTACGATCCGAAGAGCCATTCCGGCAAGATGCTGATCAACACGCTGGAATCCTATCCGCGTGACGATCTCTTCCAGATCGATCCCGGCCTGCTCGCCACCTTCTCGGAACAGATCAACGAGCTTTCCGACCGGCCGCGCATCCGCGTCCTGCCGCGCATCGATCGTTTCGACCGGTTCGTTTCCGTCATCGTCTACGTGCCGCGCGAGCAATACGATTCCGACGTGCGCGAAAAGATCGGCAACTATCTGAAGTCGGCTTATGACGGCCGCGTCTCGGCCTATTACCCGGCTTTCCCCGAGGGTGGCCTCGCCCGCGTGCACTTCATCATCGGCCGTTCCGGCGGCAAGACGCCGCGCATTGCCCAGAACAAGCTGGAACAGGCCGTGCGCGAGATCGCCACGCGCTGGACCGACCGTTTCGAGGCGCTGTCCAGCGCCGATGGTCTTCGCCTCGTCGCCGATACCGGCTATCAGGAAGACTTCACCCCGGCCGAAGCCAATGCCGACCTCGCCCTGATTTCGACGGCGACCTCGGAAAACCCGATCCGCATCTCCTTCTACCGCAAGGCCTGGAACACCGATCTTGCCACCGTGGAGCTGAAGATCTTCCACGCCGGTGAACCGGTTTCGCTGTCGCGGCGCGTGCCGCTGCTCGAAAATCTCGGCTTCAACGTCATCAGCGAACAGACGCACGACCTGACGCTCGCGAGCTTCGACGGCCATGAGCGCCGCGTCATCCTGCACGACATGGAGCTGAAGCAGCGCGACGGCCTGGAAATCAACCTCGCCAAGCTGAGCCCCATGCTGGAGGAAGCGTTCCTGGCCGCCTGGCACGGCGACGTGGACGACGACGCGCTGAACCGCCTGGTGCTCACCGGCGGCCTCTCGGCCCGCGAGATCATGGCGCTGCGCACCTATTCGCGTTATCTGCGCCAGACCGGCATCGCCTATTCGCAGGGCTATATCGCCGATACGCTCAACAAATATCCGGCCATTGCCGCCAATCTCTTCCGCCTTTTCGAAACCCGCCTCGACCCGAAGCTCACCGAGCGCCAGCGCGAGAAGAAGTCCGGTGACATCTCCACCACAATCGAGGAGGCGCTGGCCAACGTACCGAGCCTCGACGAGGACCGGATCCTGCGCCGCTACGTCAACGCCATCCAGGCGACGCTGCGCACCAACTACTTCCAGCACGATGCCGACGGCAAGCCGCGCAAGACCTTTGCGATCAAGCTCGACCCGAAGGCGCTCGACGGCCTGCCGGAGCCGCGCCCGTTCCGCGAAATCTTCGTCTATGGCGCGGAAGTCGAGGGCGTTCATCTGCGCTTCGGCAAGGTCGCCCGCGGCGGCCTGCGCTGGTCGGACCGTGCGCAGGACTACCGCACGGAAGTGCTCGGCCTCGTGAAGGCGCAGCAGGTCAAGAACTCGGTTATCGTGCCCGTCGGTGCCAAGGGTGGCTTCTATCCCAAGCAGCTTCCCGTCGGCGGCAGCCGCGACGCGATCTTCAAGGCCGGCACCGAGGCCTACAAGACCTATATCCGAACGCTGCTCTCGGTCACCGACAATATCGTCGGCCAGGACGTCGTGCCGCCGGCCGATACGGTGCGCATCGACGGTGACGATCCCTATTTCGTCGTCGCCGCCGACAAGGGTACGGCAACCTTCTCCGATACGGCCAACGGCCTTGCGCAGGAGGCCGGCTTCTGGCTCGACGACGCTTTTGCGTCGGGTGGCTCGGCCGGCTACGACCACAAGAAAATGGGCATCACCGCCCGTGGCGCCTGGGAGACCGTCAAGCGCCACTTCCGCGAGATGAACATCGACATCCAGAAGACGCCGTTCACGGTCGCCGGCGTCGGCGACATGTCGGGCGACGTCTTCGGCAACGGCATGCTGCTGTCGCGCAAGATCAAGCTCGTCGCGGCCTTCGACCACCGCGACATCTTCATCGATCCCTCGCCGGATACCGATACGTCGTTTGCCGAGCGTCGCCGCATGTTCAACCTGCCGCGTTCGAGCTGGCAGGACTATGATCGCTCGGTCCTCTCCAAGGGCGCGATGATCATTCCGCGCACGGAGAAATCCGTGACGCTGACGCCGGAGGCACAAGCCGTCATCGGCCTCGACAAGGCCAAGGCCACCCCGTTCGAGATCATGACCGCCATCCTCAAGGCACCGGTCGACCTGATGTGGTTCGGCGGCATTGGCACCTATATCCGCGGCCAGAACGAGACGGATGCGGAAGTCGGCGACCGCGCCAACGACCCGATCCGCATCGTCGGCGAGGACGTTCGCGCCAAGGTGATCGGCGAGGGCGCCAATCTCGGCGTCACCCAGCGCGGCCGTATCGCCTTCGGGCTCAAGGGCGGCCGCAGCAATTCGGACGCCATCGACAACTCGGCCGGCGTGAACTCGTCGGACGTCGAGGTCAACATCAAGATCGCACTCGCCTCGGCCATGCGCGACGAGCGGCTGACCCGCGCCAAGCGCAACGTGCTGCTCGCCTCGATGACCGATGAAGTCGGCCATCTCGTGCTGCGCAACAACTACCTGCAATCACTGGCAATCTCGCTGACGGAAAAGCAGGGCACGGCCAACCGCGCCCCCCTGACCCGCCTGATGGATCGCTTCGAGGCCGCCGGCCTGCTCAACCGCAAGGTCGAGACGCTGCCCGACGACCGCACGCTCGCCGAGCGCTACCAGGCCGGCAAGCCGCTGACGCGGCCGGAGATCGGCGTGCTGCTCTCCTATGCCAAGCTGGTCCTGTTCGACGAGATCGTTCACACCAACCTGCCGGACGAGCCCTATTTCGAGCCGACTCTGACCGGTTACTTCCCGGCCAAGATGCAGAAGACCTATGCGGACGATATCCGTTCGCATCGCCTGCGCCGCGAGATCATCGCGACGATCCTCGCCAACGAGGTGATCAACCGCGGCGGCCCGGCCTTCATCAACGGCCTGACCGACGGCACCGGCTTCGGCCCGGCCGATGCGGTGAAGGCGGCGGTGATCGCCCGTGACGGTTACGGCCTTGCCGCGCTCTATGCAGGCGTCGATGCGCTGGACAACCAGGTGGCCGGCACCTTGCAGAACGAGCTCTATGAAGAGATCGGCCGCATCTATGCCAGCGTCACCAGCCTGCTTCTGACCACCGGCGCCGTCTCCGGCCCGCTGGATCAGGCGGTGCACAAGCTCAAGCAGGCGCTGAAGCAGCTGCGTCCGCAGCTTTCCACGTTGGTATCGGACGCCGCCGGCGACGAGGCTCGCCGCAAGGCGCATGCCTATGAGGATGAAGGCGTTCCGGCCGAGCTTGCGGAGGAAATCGCGACGCTCTCCATGCTCACCTTCGTGCCCGAGGTCATGCTGATCGCCAACGCGACGGGGGACACGCTCGCCAAGACGGCGCAGACCTTCGCCGGCATCAGCGCGACGCTGAACATCGGCCGGCTCCTGTCATCGGCAAGCCGCATTCCCACCGGCGATCTCTACGAGGCGCTCGCCCTCCAGCGCAGCCTCACCGATATCGCCAATGCCCGGCGCGACCTCGCCACCGTGGTGCTGACGCGCCACAAGGGCGACAAGGCGCCGCTCGCCACCTGGCAGCAGGGCGACAAGGAGCGGCTTGCCCGCGTGACGGCAAACCTCTCGGCCTTGACGGAAGCCGGCGAAGCGACGCTGGCCAAGGTCTCGGTCGCTGCGGGCATCCTGAGCGACCTTGCACAGGAACGGGCGAAATGACACAGTCCCTGCCGGCTGACGGATCCCGTTAGCCGGCTTGGGGACGGGTGCGGTCATCGCCCCCGACACATTGGGAGGGGCGATGACGATTGTCACGGAAAGCCGGGGGCCACGTACGGGCCGTCTCGGTATTGCAGGCTGGATGCTGTTCGATTGGGCGGCGCAGCCGTTCTTCACCGTCATCACCACTTTCATCTTCGGTCCCTATCTCGTCTCGCGTCTCACGCAAGACCACGCCGCCGGCCAGGCCGCCTGGAGCTACACGCTCACCCTCTCCGGTATCGCGATCGCGCTTCTCGCCCCCATCATGGGCTCGATTGCCGACGCTTCCGGTGCGCGAAAACCCTGGATCGCCGTCTTTGCGGCCATCAAGATCCTTTCGCTTGCCGCACTCTGGTATGCCGAACCCGGCAGCAGCCTGCTCTACGCCATGGTGTTGATCGTCCTGGCGACGGTGGCTGCGGAATTCTCGATCGTTTTCAACGATTCCATGATGCCGCGGCTCGTGCGCCCTGAGGATACCGGCCGCATCTCCAACATCGCCTGGGGCCTCGGCTATCTCGGCGGCATGATCGTGCTGATCGCGGTCGTGGCGCTGCTTGCCGCCAATCCGGAGACAGGCAAGACGGCCATCGGCATCGCCCCGCTCT
>CBFGOD010000298.1:0-5927 GCA_965650295.1 uncultured Shinella sp.
GGCGAGCACGCCGGCGGGCTCCTCGTCCTCGTAACAATAGGTGATGTTGGTGGTCATGATGTCGGAAACCTTGGTGGTCTCGGCATCGAAGCCGGGCGCGACCGCGCGCAGGATGATGTCGCGGTCCGTCAGTGTGCCCACAAGGCCGCTGGCATCGGCGACCGGCAGGAAGGCGATATCCCATTCCGCCATGAGGCTCGCAGCATATTGCAACGTCTCCTCCGGGCGGACGAGGTGAACATTGCGGGTCATGATGTCGCCGATATGCATGAGGACCTCTCGAAAACCATTTCCGTAGGAACAGCCGAGGGCACTTTTGGTTCCGAAATCCGTCGTGTCCTGTCGAAGGCGACGGATATCCAAGGGCCGGCCTTCGCAGCCGGCGAAAGGCTGTAGATCGTTTCGCCGGGCAAGGGGGAGGGTGCTCCGTTCTCCTCCACCAGATTGGCGCGAAGAAGGAGCGTTCCGCCGGGTGACCGCCAGTCGATGGCGACGATGCCGTCGTCGGCAGGCAGGATGTGCGGCTCGACGGTCCCCGTCTTCAGCAGCGGCGCGATATGCCGCTGGCGCAGGCCGATCAGCTCGCGGATGAACGCTATCCGCTGCCGGCCTTCGCGCGTGGCAGCGCGCGACCAGTCGAGTTTGGAGCGTTGGAAAGTCTCTTCCGAGAGCGGATCGGGCAGGTCGGCAAGGGTCTTGTCGTCAGGCAGGCCGCCGAATTTTTCCGCTTCCGCCTTACGCCCGGTCTTGATCGCATGGGCAAGCTCGCCGTCGAAATCGGCGAAGAACTGGAAGGGCTGCTCTTCGCCATATTCGTCGCCCATGAAGAGGAGCGGCACGGGTGGGGATAGCATCAGCAGCGCCGTCATGACCTTGAGCAGGTCGGGATCGCTCTGGCTCGCCAACCGGTCGCCAAAGGCGCGGTTGCCGATCTGGTCATGGTTCTGCAGGAAATTGATGTTGACGTCGGGCGGAAGCGGATCCTGTGGTGCCGGGCCGACGCGGTCCTTGGCGCGATCTGCACCGACGAAGCCCTTGGCCGTGGCTTCTCGCAACGTACCAAACGTATCGTCGAAGAAGTTCTCATAATAGCCACCCGTCTCGCCGGTCGCGACGACATGCAGGGCATGGTGGAATTCGTCGTTCCAGCCGGCGGTATAATGCCTGGCGATGCCGCCGTCGCGGTTCAGCAGGCTCTTGCGGCTCTGGAGATCCTCCACCGCAAGGTGAATATTTCGGTCGGGCGCTGCCGCCCGCACGGTTTCCGCAAGCTCGATCAACAGATGCGTCTCGCTCTCGTCCTCGATCTGCTCGGTCGCATCGAGCCGCAGACCATCGAAGCGATAGTCTACGATCCATTGCAGGGCATTTTCGATGAAGTAGCGCCGCACGGCCGGCTCGTCGAAGGCAATGGCCGCGCCCCATGGCGTGTGCCGCTCGGGATGGAAGAAATCCGGCGCGATGCGCGGCAGCATGTTTCCGACAGGCCCGAAGTGATTGTAGACGACGTCGAGCAGCACCATCATGCCCTCGCCATGGGCGGCATCGACGAAGGCCTTCAGATCATTGGGGGTGCCATAGGCCGTATGCGGTGCATGGAGCAGCACGCCATCGTAACCCCAGCCGCGCAGGCCGGCGAAATGGGCGACGGGCATGAGTTCGATGGCGGTGACGCCGAGCGCGCGCAGATGCGCCAGGCGGTCGATTGCGGCGCGGAGCGTGCCCTCAGGCGTGAAGGTGCCGATATGCAGTTCGTAGAGAACCGCCTCCGCCCAGGGGCGTCCCGTCCAGCCGGTATTTTTCCAAGCATAGGCGTCATGATCAACGACAAGCGAGGGGCCGTGCACATCGTCCATCTGCGCGTGGGCGGCGGGGTCCGGCAGCGTGGTGCCGTCGCGAAGGCGGAAGGCGTAGCTGTCGCCGGCCTTCGCCTCTCTCCTCAGGCTGTGCCAGCCATTGTCCCTGCGCTGCATGAGAATTTCCCGGCCTTCGACCAGAAGCGTGACCGCCTCTTCTGCCGGTGCCCAAAGGCGGAACGTGACGCCGCCGTCCTTTTCCAAAACCGGCCCCCAGCTGCGCTGCGTCATCGATGGCTCCGTCATCCGCTTCCTCTCTGTTCGACAAGATCGGAACCGGTCGGGCAGCAAATTGTTCCGGAACAATCAGCACCTTTTCGCGTTGCATCATCGCCTTTTCGCGCCTGATAAACGGTCCGGTGGAGAACCGTGGGGTGCGATCGGGCAACCGCTGCAGCCTGTCGCAGCTTTATCCGGGGAGGCCATCTGCTCGCTCGAAGGGGACGCATTACATGAGCTATTCTTTTTCCGAACTCGACTTCATGAAGCCGGAGCTTGGCGCCGAATTCACCGGTGACGGCACGCATTTCGCGGTGTTTTCCACCCATGCGGAGCAGATGGAGCTGTGTCTGTTTTCTCCCGACGGGAAGGAAGAGACGGCGCGTCTGGCCTTGCCCAAGCGCGAGGGCGATATCTGGTCGGGTTACATTGCCGGCCTGAAGCCGGGCACCGTCTACGGCTACCGCGCGCACGGCCCCTATGATCCGAAGGCCGGCCATCGCTTCAACCCGAACAAGCTGTTGCTTGATCCCTATGCCAAGCAGGTTCTCGGCGAAATCCAGTGGGACGATGCGCTATACGGCTACAAGATCGGTGATGCGGCGGAGGATCTATCCTTCGACGAGCGCGACAGTGCGCCCTTCATGGTCAAGGGCGTGGTGCAGGATCCGGATTTCGACTGGGCGGGCGACGCCGCCATCCGCCGGCCCTGGACCGATACGATCATCTATGAAGCCCATGTGCGCGGCATGACGATGACCCATCCCGGTGTGCCGGAGGAGCTTCGCGGCACCTTCATGGGCATGGCGAGCGATGCGATCATCGAGCACCTGGTGGACATGGGCATTTCCGCCATCGAGCTTCTGCCGATCCAGTATTTCCCCGATGACCGCTACCTGCTCGAAAAGGGCCTGCGCAACTATTGGGGCTACCAGACGCTCGGCTTCTTCGCGCCGCAGCCGCGTTTCCTCTCCGGCAAGGCCATCACCGAATTCAAGACCATGGTGAAGCGCTTCCATGCCGCCGGCATCGAGGTCATCATGGATGTGGTCTATAACCATACGGCGGAAGGCTCGGAGCGTGGCCCGACGCTCAGCTTCCGCGGCCTCGATAATCTCAGCTACTACCGCCTGTCGCCGGACGACCCACGCCATTCCTACGACACGACGGGCACCGGCAACACCGTCAACATCGCCCATCCCATGGTGCTGCGCATGGTGCTGGACAGCCTGCGCTACTGGGTGGGCGTCATGCATGTCGATGGTTTCCGCTTCGATCTAGCCAGCACGCTCGGGCGCACGCGCCACATCGAATTCGACCGCGACGGCACCTTCTTCGACGCTATCCGGCAGGACCCGATCCTCTCGGGCGTCAAGCTGATCGCCGAGCCCTGGGATGTTGGCGATGGCGGCTATCAGGTCGGCGGCTTCCCCTATCCGTTCCGCGAATGGAACGACAAATACCGCGACGACGTGCGCCGGTTCTGGAAGGGCGATGGCGGGCTGGTCGCCGGCCTTGCCTCGCGCCTCACAGGCTCGGCGCCGCAGTTCAACCACTCCGATCGCGGCGCGACCTCCTCGGTCAACCTGATTAGCGCCCATGATGGCTTCACGCTCATGGACACCGTCTCCTATGACGGCAAGCACAACGAGGCCAATGGCGAGGACAACCGCGACGGCCACTCGGATAACCATTCGCACAATCTGGGTGCGGAAGGCGTAACCGACAACGCCGACATCATCGCCGCCCGCGACAGGCGCCGCCGCAACATGATCGCGACGCTGATGCTGAGCCAGGGCGTACCGATGCTGCTCGGTGGCGACGAACTCGGCAACAGCCAGAACGGCAACAACAATGCCTATTGCCAGGACAACGAGATCGGCTGGACGGACTGGAGCGGGCTCGACGATCCCTTCCTGAATTTCTGCAAGGGCGCGATTGCCTTCCGCAAGGCGCATCCGGCGCTGCGGCAGGAACGTTTCCTGACGGGAGACGCGGCGGAGGACGGTTCGATCGAGATCGCCTGGTACAAGCCGGATGGCGGCTTCATGAGCGATGCCGCCTGGAAGGACGGCAATCTGCGCGCTCTCGGGCTCTTCCTCTCGAAGCCGGCGAACGGCGAAGGTCTGGATCAGCTCTTCCTCGTCTGCAATGCCGGCGGCGATTGCGCGGTGAAGCTGCCCTCCGTGAACGGCATCACGGCCTGGAAACGCGTGCTGGACACTGGCGCGACTGACGATGCCTTTGCCGAGCACGCGGCGGAAAGCCCGGCCACGGTCTATGGCGCGAGCATCGCCGTCTTCGAACCTGTGAACTGACGGTGTGCCATGGCGCCTGACACGCTTTCGCAAACCGGTCTCGTCTATGTCTCCGACAGCGAACCCGGAATCCGGCGTCAGCGTGCAGGCCGCAGCTTTTGTTACCGCCTACCGGATGGTGCCCTCGTGCGGGATGCGGCGTTGAAGGCGCGCATCTCGGCGCTGGGCCTGCCGCCGGCCTATCAGAATGTCTGGATCTGCATTCAGGACAACGGGCACCTCCAGGCGACCGGCTATGATGCGCGGGGGCGAAAGCAGTATCGGTATCATGCCGACTGGCAGGCGTTGAAGAGCGGCGACAAGTTCGGCCAGCTCATCGCCTTCGGCCGGGCGCTGCCGAAAATCCGCCGCGTCGTACGGCGCGATCTGGATGGCGCGCCGGGCACGGTCGATACGATGCTGGCGGCGATCACCGTGCTGCTCGATGAGGCGCAGTTGCGCGTCGGCAACCGCACCTATGCGGAGGAAAACAAGACCTATGGCGCAACGACGCTGCTGAAGCGCCACGTCACGCTGGCTGATGGCCGGATCGAACTGCGCTTTACCGCCAAGGGCGGCAAGCGTGTGCGCCGCACGCTGAAGCATCCGCGCCTGCAGCGCATCCTGGAAGACAGCGCCGATCTGCCCGGCCGGCAGCTCTTCGTCTGGAAGGACGAGACGAACCTGGTGCGCCCGATCGATTCCGGCCGGCTCAACGGCTATCTCGCCGAAATCGCCGGCATCGCGGTCTCGGCCAAGACGTTCCGCACCTGGGCGGGAAGCCTCGCGGCCTTTGCCATGGCCCACCACGCCATCGAAGAGGGCGGACGGCCCACGATCAAGGCCATGGCGCTCGCGGCCTCCGAGGCCCTGCACAACACGCCGGCCATCGCCCGGTCGAGCTACATTCACCCTGATGTCATCGCGCTCACTGAGGCGCCGGAGACATTGCATCTCGCGATGCGCCGTCCACCACTCGCCATCAAGGGGTTGCGGGCGGAAGAGGAACGGCTGCTGCGCTTCCTCGAAAACCGTCGGAATGCCCGCCGCCGCGCGGGCAAAAAAACACCAGGGCTCTGTGATCAGCCGAGAATTTAAGGCGCATTGACGGGCGCTTTCCGAAGCGCTTGGGTTTTGATATAGTCGGCTATGCCGACAGTCTTCCGCTTTGATGGCCTGCGTGTAGTCATCTATCCCAACGACCATCGACCCGCTCACGTTCATGTCAGGGGCGCTACGGGCGAGGCGGTATTTATTCTGCATTGCCCCGATGGTCCGCCGGTGCTGCGGGAGAGTTTCCGCTTCAATGGCCCCGAACTGAATAGAATAGAGGTTGCGCTCGCCGGAGTTTTGGCGAGCTTGTGTGCAGAATGGAGAACGATTCATGGCCGTTACTGAACAGGACGTCCCACAGGCCGAAAAGCGGATGGCTGTGGCGCGGGAGAACGGTTTTGCGGTCTCAGCGCGCTATGATCGTCGCACGGCACGAATTGTCATCAATTTGAATACCGGTGTGCAAATCGCTTTTCCGCCCCGCCTGGCCGAGGGACTTGCC
>CBFGOD010000299.1:0-5881 GCA_965650295.1 uncultured Shinella sp.
GGCGAAGGGCAAGCCGACGACATAGGCAATGACGACGCCCGACAGCACGGCATGGGAGACAGCATCCCCCATCAGCGACCACCCCTTCAGCACCAGATAGCAGGAAAGCAGCGCCATCGGCACGGCGATCATCAGCGTCACCAGAAAGGCGTTCTGCATGAAGGCGAGCTGGAAGGGCAGGAGGGCGAGTTCGAGCGTCTCGTTCATGGCTGGATGCCTTGCGCGGTTTCAAGCGCCAGCCGGCTGCGACGGCGGGCGGCGATGAGGCCGTGTTTCGGTGCGAAGAGGAAGGCGAGGAGGAAGATCGCCGTCTGCAGCACGACGATGATGCCGCCCGTTGCGCCGTCGAGGAAATAGGAGGCATAGGCGCCCACGAAGCTGGTGCCGGCACCTAAGAGTGCGGCAATCACCACCAGGCGCTGGAAGCGATCGGTCAGAAGATAGGCCGTCGCGCCCGGCGTCACCACCATGGCGACAACCAGAAACGCGCCGACCGTCTGCATGGCGGCGACCGTGGAGGCGCTGAGCAGCGTGAAGAACAGGATCTTCAGGCCGGTCGGGTTAAGGCCGATGGAGCGGGCATGGCTCTCGTCGAAGAAGGTGACCATCAGGTCCTTCCACTTGAGCAGCAGGATGGTGAGCGTCACCACGCCGATAATGGCGAGCTGGATCGTATCCTCCGGCGTGATCGCCAGGATATTGCCGAGCACGATGGTCTGGATGTTCACCGGCGTCGGCGAGAGCGACACCATGAAGAGGCCAAGCCCGAAGAAGGAGGAGAAGATCATGCCGATGATCGCGTCTTCCTTGAGCCGCGTCTGGCGGTTGAGAAAGAGCATGGCGGCGGCGGCAAGCCCGCCGGAGAGGAAGGCGCCGGCGGCAAAGGGCAGGCCCAGCATATAGGCGCCGGCGACGCCCGGCACGATGGAATGCGAGAGCGCATCGCCAATCAGCGACCACCCCTTGAGCATGAGGTAGGCCGAGAGGAAGCCGCAGATGCAGCCGACCAGCGCGCTCACCCACATGGCATTGACCATGTAGCCGTACGAGAAGGGTTCCGTGAGCGCGTCGATCACGGCGTCTTCTCCTGCTCGCGATCGCTGTAGATGACGAAGGGGCGCTCGTCGTCGGTGATGACCTTGACCGAGCGCTTGTCCTCGTCGTCGTGCAGGTCGTGGCCGCCGAGGATGAAGTGGCGCAGGACGCCGCCGAAGGCGCGCTCCAGATTGGCCTCGGTGAAGGTTTCCGCCGTCGGGCCGGACGCGATGACCGTGCCTTTCACGAAGACCGTGCGGTCGCAGAAATCCGGTACGCTGCCGAGATTGTGGGTGGAGACCAGCATGACGCGGCCTTCGTCGCGAAGCTTGCCGAGCAGTTCGATGATCTGCTCTTCGGTCGTCACATCGACGCCGGTGAAGGGCTCGTCGAGCAGGATGACCTGCCCCTCCTGCGCCAGCGCGCGGGCGAGGAAGACGCGCTTGCGCTGGCCGCCGGAGAGTTCGCCGATCTGGCGCTTGCGGAAGGCGGACATATTGACCCGCGCGAGCGCCTCCTCGACCATGTCGTGGTCGCGCTTGGTCGGGATGCGCAGCCAGTTCATATGGCCGTAGCGGCCCATCATGACGACATCCTCGACCAGAACGGGGAAGGTCCAGTCGACTTCTTCAGCCTGCGGTACATAGGCGACGAGGTTCTTCTTCAGCGCCTCCCGCACGGATTGACCAAGGATCGTCACCTTGCCGGCGGCGACCGGCACGAAGCCCATGATCGCCTTGAACAGCGTGGATTTGCCGGCGCCATTGACGCCGACGAGCGCGGTGATCGTGCCCTTCGGGACCGAGAAGCTGGCATGGGTCAGCGCCGTGTGGCCGTTACGGTAGGTGACGGTCACATCCTCGGCGACGATACCGTCCACCTTCTTGGTCCTGCTGCCCATCATCATTGCGAGAGGCCCTTGACGATGGTCTCGGAGGTGACGCGCAAGAGGTCGAGATAGGTGGGCACGGGACCATCCGCCTCGCTCAGCGAATCGACGTAAAGGATACCGCCATAGGCAGCGCCCGTTTCGGCGGCGACCTGCTTGGCCGGGTCGGCCGAGACGGTGCTCTCGGAGAAGACGACGTGGATATTGTGCTCGCGCACCGCGTCGATCACCGCCTTGACCTGTTTCGGTGTGCCCTGCTGGTCGGCGTTGATCGGCCAGAGGAACAGTTCCTTCAGGCCGAAATCGCGGGTGAGATAGGAGAAGGCGCCTTCGCTGGTGACGAGCCAGCGCTTTTCCTCCGGCAGCGCGCCGATCTTCGCCTTCATTTCTTCGCCCAGCGCCTTGATCTTGTCGCTATAGGCCTTGGCATTGGCGTCATAGGTCGCGGCATTGGCGGGGTCGAGCGCGCCGAGCGCCTTGCGGATGTTTTCGACATAGATGAGCGCATTGTCCGGCGACATCCAGGCATGGGGGTTCGGCTTGCCCTGATAAGGACCCTCGACAATGCTCATTGGTTCAACACCGTCGCTGACGGTGACATTCGGTACGTCGCCGAGATTGCCCAGGAATTTCTGGAACCAGAGTTCGAGGTTGAGGCCGTTCCACAGCACGAGCTTGGCGTCCTGTGCCTTCAGGATATCGCGCGGTGTCGGCTGGTAGTTGTGGATCTCGGCACCCGGCTTGGTGATGGATTCCACCGTCGCCGCGTCGCCCGCCACATTCGCCGCGATGTCGGCGATGATGGTGAAGGTCGTGATCACCTTGGGCTTTTCCTGGGCGAAAGCCGGGGCGGCGACGAGAAGCGGCAGGCTGAGGAAGAGGGCATGGAACGAACGGCGGAGCATCGACTATCCTGTTCTGCTTTTGCGAATGAGTTGCATTAAACTATAGGGCCCTTTCGCAACCTGTCAACGCAATTGCAAATCATTCGCAAAAACGTCCCGAAATCGGACGCCGCCGTTTAAAACTTCCGAAACGCCATGGCTGTAGAGTGCACGAAGTTCGCGCGCTCTCGGCGCGTTCGTGTTCCTGCGTTTTAAGAGAAGTTGCCGCCCGTGAAGCTGCTCCCGACGTCCTTTCGCTTGTCCCGCAAGCTTCTGATCATCGTCGCCGGTGTCATGGTGCTGACCGGCGCCTCGGGTGCCGCCGCCATCATCGTCGGGCGCGAGGCGCTGCTCGGGCCGCCGGCGGAGCAGGTGTCCGGTGCGGCCTGCACCCTCGTCACCACGGTGCGGCTGGACCGCAACGGCCAGCAATGGCTGCGCAAATATGTGCGCTCGGAGGCCAAGGAAGCGGACGTGCGCATCAAGACGGCGCTGCGCGTCGCCGGTGCCGTGTCCAATCACGAGGAGGCCGACCTCTACCAGGTGATCCTGCTCGATGCCGCCGGCCCGCAAAACCGTGCCGACATGCGCGGCCGCGCCATCGGCGCCGAAGTGCTCTTCGCCCGCAATCCCGCTGCCATTCCCGGCATGACCGCACCCTTCGTCGCCCGCTATACGGATGGCAAGCCTGCCGAGAACGGCGAGTTCTACGGTGCGCGCAAGGAACTCTCGCTGGACGAGATCAAGACCATCGTGACCGCGATGGAAGAGCGGGAGGACTGTGTCGATCCCAATGCCGTTGCCGAAGAGGGCGGGCATGGCGAAAGCGCTGGCCACGGCGAAGCCAAGGCCGAGAGCGGCCATGGTGAAGCGGCTGAAGGTGAGCATGGCGAGGCTGTGGAAGGTGGCCACGAGGCGCCGGCCGAAGGGGGCGAACATGCCGAGGCGGCTGAAGAAGGCTCACACGAGGTTGCTTCAAGCGAACATTAAGCGGCGCAGGCTGTCTCGAAGACCCTCTCTGCCTGCCGGCATCTCCCCCACAAGGGGGGAGAGAGGCTATTCGCAAACTCCTCGCGAGAGATTGCCCGCTGAGAGCGCCGCCCTGTAAGTCCCTCCCCCTTGTGGGGAGGGATTTAGGGAGGGGTTTTTAAGTTCTCGGCTTCTCAGTCGGCCTTCGCCCGGCGGGCCGGGAAGAGGATGACGTCGCGGATCGACGGGGCGTTGGTGAGCAGCATGATCAGGCGGTCGACGCCGATGCCGAGACCACCGGCGGGCGGCATGCCCTGGTCGATGGCGTCGAGGAACTCGTCGTCGAGCTGCTTGGCCTTCTCACCGCGAGCGTGCGCCTGTTCGAGCTGCTCGACCATGCGGGCGCGTTGCTCTTCCGGGTCGTTGAGCTCGGAGAAGGCGTTGCCGAGTTCCCAGGTGTTGCAATAGGTCTCGAAACGCTCAACGAGGCGCGGCTCGCCCGGCACTTCCTTGGCGAAGGGCGAGATGTCCTTCGGGAAATGCGTGACGTGGCTCGGCTGGATCAGCGTGCCCTCGACCTTCTCCTCGAAGATGAAGGCGAGGCATTCGCCCCAGGTCCAGTCCTTCTCGACTTCGAAGCCGGCAGCCTTGGCGGCGGCGCGGGCTTCCTCGTCCGTCTTGATGGCGAGGAAATCGATGCCGGTGGCTTCCTTGACAGCGTCCGGCATCGGCACGCGCTTGAAAGGACCCTTGAAGGAGATTTCCTTGTCGCCATAGGCGAACTCGGTCGAGCCGTGGATTTTTACGGCAAGCTCGGCGAACAGGCGCTCCACGAGGTCCATGATGTCCTCGTAGTCGGCATAGGCCCAGTAGCACTCCATCATCGTGAATTCGGGATTGTGCCGGGTCGACACGCCCTCATTGCGGAAGTTGCGGTTGATCTCGAACACCTTGTCGGTGAGGCCGGAGACCAGCGTGCGCTTCAAAAACAGTTCCGGCGCGATGCGCAGGTACATGTCGAGCTTCAGCGTGTTGTGATGCGTCTTGAAGGGTTCAGCCGTCGCGCCGCCATAGACGGAATGCAGCATCGGCGTCTCGACTTCCATGAAGCCGTCGTTTTCCATGAAGCGGCGAATGCCCGAGACGATCTTCGAACGCTGCTGGAAACGCAGCTTCGATTCCTCGTTGCTCATGATGTCGAGGTGACGCTTGCGATAGCGGATCTCGACGTCGGCAATGCCGTTCCACTTCTCCGGCATGGGAAGAAGCGACTTGGTCAGCATGACGATCTCTTGCGCGTTGATCGTCAGTTCGCCGCGCTTGGTGCGGCGCACGACGCCGGTCACGCCGATGATGTCGCCGATGTCGATCATCGGCAGCAGGTTGCGCGCCTCTTCCGGGGTCGTGTCCTTGTGGGAGAAGATCTGGATCTTGCCCGAGGCGTCATGGATATCCATGAACATGCCGGAATTGCGCGAGGAATAGACGCGGCCGGCCACGGTCACGACGTCGCCGCTCTCCGTGTCGAGTTCCAGCGCCTCGTATTTCTCAGCCAACTCCGCATTGGTCATCGTACGGTGGAAATGCGCCGGATAGACGTCGCCGATCGTCTCGCGCAGCTGGCCGAGCTTCTGGCGGCGGACTTCCGTCGGGTCGGAGGAAAGGGCGGTTTCTGTCTTCGTGTCGGTCATAGTTTTTCGCTTTTTGGGCCAGTTTCTGTTTTGCCGATATCAGTCGCGGTACTAATCCGCCGACGCCTTGGGGACATCCAATAGCTGAAGTCGCTCTTTTGCCTGAGCGATTGCAGTCATGAACACCTCTAAATCAACGAGCATCGGCTCATTGGCCAATTTGCCGCTGTCTCTGTGTGGGGCGTAAAAACCTATCTCAAAGCTATCATTATCACGCTCTTGGCTCACCACCACCGTCGAGCCATCGCTGAATTCCAATTCAGCGATTAGCCGTTGGTAGGCGCTGTCCGACGTGATGCTGAGCCGATAGTTCATCTATCCCCTAGGCATCCTTACTTTCCGCTGCCAACCATCGAAGCCACCACCTGTGCGGCGACCTTCAGGCGCTGGCGCACGACGGAGCGGCCGAGGAT
>CBFGOD010000300.1:0-5862 GCA_965650295.1 uncultured Shinella sp.
TATCGATGAAGACGTGGCGGCCTCGCTGATCGCGGCGGCCATTCCACCGGATCATCTGCGGTTCACACCGTCTGCGACGGGGCGCATCAACCTGCATGCCACGGTGAACGGCCTTTTCGTCGCCGACCGGGCGGCGATCGATCGCTTCAACCGGGTGGACCCGGCGATCACCATCGCGACCTTGCCGGACCATGCGAGCGTCAATGCCGGCGACATGGTGGCGACGATCAAGATCATCCCGCTCGCCGTGCCCGACAGTCTGGTGCGAAAGGCGGCTGGGGTGATGGCGTCGAGCCGGGCGCTGGAGGTAAAGCCTTTCGTGGCCTATCGCGTCGGGCTCGTCGCCACGGAATTGCCGACGCTCAAGCCATCGGTCATGGACAAGACGCGCCGGCTCGTCGAGCAGCGGCTGCAACCATCCGGTAGTCGGCTAACGAATGAGGTGCGCGTGCGGCATCGCGCGCCGGAATTGGCGGAGGCCGTAGCCGAGGCGGCGCGGGTCAACGACCTCGTCCTGGTCTTCGGTGCGTCCGCGGTGACGGATGTCAACGACGTCATTCCCGCCGCCATCCGTGCAGCGGGCGGGGTGGTGGAGCATGTCGGCATGCCGGTCGATCCGGGCAATCTCCTGGTTCTCGGCCGCATCGGTGCAGTGCCGGTGGTGGGCGCCCCGGGTTGCGCGCGCAGCCCCAAGGAAAACGGTTTCGACTGGGTTCTCGCCCGCATCTTTGCCGGCGAAAATCCGGGGCCAGAGGAGATTACCGGCATGGGCGTCGGCGGTTTGTTGACGGAAATTCCGAGCCGGCCGCAGCCGCGCGACCTGCGTTCGCCCGAGTGGCCGCTCTCCGTTACAGCACTGGTGCTGGCCGCCGGCCGCGCCAGCCGCATGAACGGCAGGCACAAGCTGCTGGCGGCCTTCGATGGTCAGGCGCTGGTGCGGCGATCGGTGGAAGCGGCCCTTGCCGCCGCGCCGGCGCACGTGCTGGTCGTGACGGGGCATCGGGCCGAGGAGATCGAGGCGGAATTGTCCGGGCTCGATGTGGATATCATCCGCAATCCCGATCACACGCAGGGCATGTCGACCTCGCTCAGGGCGGGGGTTTCCGCACTAGGGCCGGATTGCGATGGCGTCGCGGTCATGCTTGCCGACATGCCGCATGTCATGGGCGGGGACGTGCGCCGGCTGCTGGATGCTTTCGCGGCCACCGGTGGCCAAGGTGTGGTGCGCGCGGTGTCGGGTGGCAAGCGCGGCAATCCCGTCATCCTGCCGCGCGCGACATTTTCGGCGATTCTCCAGCTAGAAGGCGATGTCGGCGCGCGGCATATCGTCGAAAGCGCCGGGCTCGATATCGTGGATGTCGAGATCGGCGCGGCGGCGCATGTCGATGTCGATACGCCGGAGGCGGTGCTCGCCGCAGGCGGCATTCTGAAAGGGTAGGGCATGGATCGCGAGGCCATCGAGGAGATGTTCCAGGCGCTGGGGCCGGTGACGATCAAGCGCATGTTCGGCGGCAAGGGCATCTACCATGCGGGCCGCATCCTCGCGCTGGAGGTGCAGGGTGAAATCCTGCTCAAGGCTGATGGCCACAGCGCACCCGATTTCGAGGCCGCCGGCGGCCGGCAATGGGCCTATGATGGCAAGCAGAGCGGCAAGCCGGTGAAAATGCCCTATTGGTCCGTTCCCGATGCGGCCTTCGACGATCCGGACGAAATGGCGGTCTGGGTGCGGCGCGCCTACGAGGCGGCGCTCAGGGCGAAATAACCGCCGGGATTTCGCCGCAATTAAACTTGACTTTATTTATCATGTTGGCCATTACCGGAGCTACCGTGCGCCTGCGTACGGCGTGCAGTCCGGTGAGGTTTCCATGCAATATAATCGTTTTCACGCGTCGACGCTTCTGGCGGGCACGGCCATGGCGCTTGCGCTTGTGGCTCTTGCCGTACCCGCTCATGCGCAGGATGCGGAAGCGACGGCGCTTCAGCAGATCAATGTCGAGGGTGACAGCAATGGCGACGGCATTGTCGATATCACGGCCGCCGTTTCCAAGTCGGATCGCGTGAAAGTGCAGGAGCAATATGCAGGCGACGCGACACAGGTGCTGCGCTCGACGCCGGGCACCTTCACCCGCGAGCCGGCCGACCAGCCGGGCATCACCGTCAATATCCGCGGCATGCAGGGCATGGGCCGCGTCAACAGCATGATCGATGGTGTGCCGCAGACCTTCCGAAATCTCTCCGGTCACGGCGGCACCTTTGATACCCTTCTCTATGTCGAGCAGAACATGCTTGTCGGCGTCGATGTCACGCGCGGCGCGGTTTCCGGTGCCGAAGGCATGGGCACGCTTGCAGGCGCCGCCAATTTCCGCACGCTCGATGTGGAGGACGTGTTGCTGCCCGGCAAGGATGTCGGCGTGATGTCGAGCGTGCGCGCCGGCACAAACGGTTTTGATTATTCGCGGCTTCTGTCGGGTGCTGCCCGCACGGAGTTGGGTGAGGGAGAGATGAGCGTCGTCGGCGCGCTCAGCGATACCAAGAAGAGCCACTACGAGAACGGCGCCGGCATCATCTATCCGAATGGCGGGGACCAACACCCGAAGTCCGGTCTTTTCAAAGTGAATTTCGCACCGAATTCCGATCACAAGCTGTCGCTCGGTGGTGTCTGGTACGACAATGAATTCCTTCCCGGAGCGGGCTCGGGCTACAACTGGTTGGTCAACAACCAGACCTATACGGCAAAATACTCCTATACGCCGGGTGACGATCTCTTCGATCTTCACGCCAATGCCTATCTCAACATTACCGATCTGGAATTCGACGGTAACAACGGCAACGTCTCGCAGTCCGACGGCCGCAAGGGCACCAACACATCGACCGGCTTCGACATTTCGAACCGCATGCGTTTCGATCTCAACGAAGAGACCGAGCTGAAGCTTTATTATGGCGCGGCTTACAGCCGTGACAGATACAAGGGTAATGCCAAGCGCGGGGCAAATCCCGATGGCACGCTGGTCAAGGCAGGCACCTTTGCCGAGGCCACGATCAGCCGCGGCATCTTCGACGTGACCGGTGGCCTGCGCTACGATTACTGGTCGCTCGACGGTATTACCGGCTATCATGCGCCGGGAACGAATGGTTGCCCGGCAGCGGGTGATCCGTGCCCGATCGATACGCTGTCGCGCTCGGGCAGCGACGTCAATCCGAAGATCACCCTCTCGGCACGCCCCTTCGACTGGTTGCAGCCCTATATCACCTACGCCCACACCTCGCGCCCGCCGACGGCATCCGAAGTGTTCTATCCAGGCGGCCACAACTTCGATGGCTCGTCCAATCCCATCAACAACAATCCGAACCTGCTGCCGGAAAAGAGCCGCGGCATCGATCTTGGCGTCAATCTCAAGGGCAGTGACCTTCTGACGAGCGGCGACGAAGGTTGGCTGAAGGTCGGCTATTTCCATAACCGCGTCCGTGATTACATCACCTTCGACCTCGACACCGACGGCACCATGCGCTGGGTGAATGTCGACGGCACGACGATTATGAAGGGTGTGGAAATCGAAGGTGGCTACGATGCCGGCCGCTACTTCGCCGGCTTCTCGGTCACAATCGCCGATACCGCCCAGCCGGAGGGTATTGCTGCCGGCGTGGGCGACGTCGGCAAGCTGCCGGACGACTTTGCGACGCTCGACGTCGGCATGCGCTTCTTCGACGAGGCGCTGACGGTCGGCGGGCGCATGCGCTATACCGGCAAGAGCAAGCAGGCCTATATCAACGAGGCGATGTCCTACAATCTGCCGAGCTACACGCTGTTCGACGCGAATGCCTCCTGGCAGATCAGCGAGAACGCAAAAGTGTTCTTCAATGTCGAGAACGTCTTCAACAAGGACTACATGAAGGCAAATTCCGGACTGATGGACAATTACAACGGCATCAGGAACGGTCGCGGCCGTACCTTCATCTTCGGGGCCACCGCGAAGTTCTAAGGTCGTTTTTACGCTCGATGAGCTGATTGTGATGTGATGCCTTGCCGATCCGGGCAGGGCTTCTACAAGGACGCCTGGTCGGGCCGATAGGCGAACAGCTTGCGTCCCGTCTTGATCCCGAGCGGAATGAAGACGCGGAGCAGGAGATCGCGAACGAAGAGCCGCCACCGTCCGGAGATGCGCTTCTGTGAACTGTTCTGTGCGGTCAGCCTGACGACATCAGCAACACGGGGCCGCCGCAAGTCCTCGTAGCGTGCGAAGGCCGCCTGATGATCGCCATCGAGCGCCAGGGCTGCCGCGAGCACGAGGGCATCTTCGATCGCCATCGACGCACCCTGTCCCGCGTGGGGGCCAACGGCATGGGCGGCGTCGCCCATAAGCACGACGCGTTCTCTCGACCAGGCCGGCAATTCCGGCATGTCGAAGACGGGATAGGACTTTTCGATGCTGGAGACGGCATCAAGGATGGTGCGGTTGGGGGCAGGATCACCGGCATGCATCTGCCGAATGCGCTCGGCGAATGCCTCGCCATTCGCCACACCATTTTCGGCTGCGTCGGCGGCATAGGACGTGAACCAGTAAGCCTGCTGCCGTGTATCGACAAGATATCCGAAAAACGCCTTCTCGCCGAATGTCATATGCATCGTGCCGCTGGTACAGGGCAGGCTTGTCGGCGTAATTCCGCCGGTCCCGATCAAGCCGGTGAAGTGGGGGGCTGGATAGTCCGGGAATGCATGCCGGCGGACGGTCGAGCGCAATCCATCGGCCCCTACGAGGATTTCGGCGTCGTGGATTTCGCCGTTCGAGAAGCGCAGCCGCACGCTGACCTCGCCCGATTCCAATGAAGTGACCGTTGTGGCAAAGTGCAGATCGACTCCTGCTGCGCGCGCCCGTTTCAAAAGGATTTCCGCCAGACGTCCCCGGCCGATCGTAACGCTGGGCGCGCCGAAGACCTGCTCATGGTCCATCTGGTCGGCCTCGCCGAGGCGGGCGCCTCGCGCGTTGCATAGTTCGATTTTCGTCGTTTCCACCCCGCTCAGGCGCACGGCATCGTAGCAGCCGAGCGCCTTCAGTCCGTTCATCCCGTTCGGCGCCAAGGTCAGGAAAGCGCCTTCGTGGCAAATCGCCGCTTCTTCACGCTGTTCGAACACCGAGGGCCGGAATCCCAGTTCTGCGAGGCGAATGGCCAAAGCGAGGCCGCCAATGCCGGCACCACAGATTGCGACTTTTTGGGAGCCCGGACTTGCATCGGGCCGGGAGATGTTCGACATATTAGATGACCACATTGTTAGTTTGCCGAACAATATGAAAAGCGAATTAAATGTCAAGCGATTCGGATGAAGACGTCATCGGCGAGATCGGGCGTGCGATCATGCGCTGGCAGGACGCGACCCAGGATTTCGACGAAGCATTCGGTCGCCTTCATGGGCTGAGCAGCCCCGAGCGCCGCTGCCTGAACCTCATATTATCGGGGCCGCAGACGGCTCGTGCCATCGCCTCCGAAACCGGGCTGACGCCCGCGTCGATCACGGCATTGCTGGATCGGCTTGAAGCGCGCGATTTGCTGTCGCGCAAGGCAGATCCGAATGACCGCCGAAAGGTCATGGTCTGGGCGACGCGAAAAGCGCAGGCCATGGCGGAGAGCGCCTATGGGCCTATTTATCGCGAGGGGGGCGAACTCTTGAAGGGCTATTCCTCTGCCGAGCGAGCAGCGATCTTGAGGTTCATGACGGACGCGCTGGACCTGCAGAACCGTATAACCACCGAGTTTCTTTCAAGAAACGCGGGGAAAAAGACATAGCGCATCCCTTCACCAACAGGGCCGCGGCATACGATGCCATTAGAGGATCGCAACGGCGCGGATTGCTTTTTGGGCTGAATT
>CBFGOD010000301.1:0-5844 GCA_965650295.1 uncultured Shinella sp.
GCCCATATCGCTGTCATGGTCAAGCTGATCGACGGTGAGCCGCTGCCGGACGGCAAAGGCCAGGTCGCCTATGGCCGCGAGGTCGTCACCGCCCGCTTCGGCGAGGCCAACGTGCTCTTCGCGCTCGACCAGCTCATCAAGGGCGTGATCGCCGCCATCACCGGCCTGCTCGGCGGCATCGCGGCCTTCCTGCCCATTCCCGGTCTCGACGGCATCGTGCGCTTCGCCAACACCGTCATCCGCCTATCCCTGACCTATGTCGATGAGATCATCCTCGGCTACAACATCCGCACGGGCAGCGACAATGCCTGGGAAAGCTCGCGCCGCGGCCTCGTGCTCTATGCGCAGAACGGCCTGAAGATGGTGAAGAATGCCGTCTGGCTCTCCATCTTCCTGTGGATCCTCTCCATCGTCGTCTTCCTCCTGGCGCTGGCACCGGCCGCCGCCGTGGTCTATCTCTTCCCCGGCGATCTCACCGCCCTCACCTTCATCGTCGCCATCGTCTTCGCCTGGGCCTTCAAGGCCGCCGTGCTCGAACCCTTCGCCATCGCCGCCCTGATGGCCGTCTATTTCGACACGATCCGCGGCCAGGTGCCCGACCCGGACTGGGACGCCAAGCTGACAGGGGCTTCGGAGAAGTTTCGCGCACTGACGGAGCAGGCCAAGGGCGCCTTTGGCGGGCGGCCGGTAACCGTTTGAATACCCCGGCGGAATAGCTTCCCGAGGCGCCGCGCCTTGAACCGGGGAGACTCACTTGATCGTTCTGGAAGATCGCCTCTGGAGCAGCTTTTCCTGCGGCTCCCGGATGCTGATAATACCTGCTGGCATCATCGCCTTCTGCCTTCTGACTATTGGCTTTGCGCGTTTGAAGGAAGCTGCATCCAGATCGTTGCGAGGCGTCCAGCCACGCACCAATTCGGACCTAACGGATAGCTTTCTTACGCATCGCGCCACGGTCGTCCTTGGCACGACGGCCCTTCTTTCGGTTTCCTTTGTCGCATCCGTCTCACCGAACGTCACCTATATTGCGAGCGATGGGTCAAGCATCGTTGAAAACGGTTGTCATGCGACGACAACATACACCAAGGAAATCAGGCTCGATTTCTCGAGCGCCATATATGAGCACAAGACAAGTCGGCGACGATCGCGAGAGACCCACCGGCTGCTTGTTTCGGACGGTAGAAGTACCATCATTCTGAAGCTTGGCGGTCAAAAGGATTACGCCATATTGGCCCGCATCGCACCGAAACCTATGGCGCAATATGCAAAAGCGTTGCGTGAAAGTAGCAGGCCTATTCCTGCACCCCTTCTGCATCTTCTACAGCAGAGTGATGGGTAAAGGCCGCCGAGAAGCCTAGCCCTCCTCACCTTTCCACCCATCCAGATACCGCACGCTCTCCACCCCGGTAAACTTCGCAAGCCGCGCCAGTTCCGCCTCCAGCTTCTCCAGCCGCCCCGCCGATGCGCGAACCTTCGGCTCCCACCAGAGGCGTTTGACGTCGAGCGTGCCAGCCTTGCGGTCGGCTTTCATGTCGATGCGGCCGACGAGGCGGTCGCCTTCGAGGAGCGGGAAGACGTAGTAGCCGTATTGGCGCTTCGGCTCCGGCACGAAGACTTCGATGCGGTAATAATAGCCGAAGAGGCGTTCGGTGCGGTTGCGGTCGCGGATCAGAGGATCGAAGGGCGAGAGGACGCGCAGGCGGGCGGGCGGCTCGGGGATATCGCCGAGATTATCAGGGAAACCGTCGAAGGCGTAGGCGAGGCGCGGCTTGCCGCCATCGGCGGTTTCGATCGAGACGGGGCGCAGTTCGTCGCGGTGCGCGTCCACCCAGGTCTTGGCCTCCTCCGGCGAGATCAGCGCCCAGAAGGCGGCGATTTCGCCATGGGTGGCAAAACCCAGCCGGGTCAGCGCGCTGCGGCAGGCCCAGTCGACGAATGCCTCGTGCTCGACGGCGGGCTCGTGATGGTGCGGCGGCACCACGCGTTCGGTGAGATCATAGACCTTCTGGAAATTCTCGCGCCTGCATATGCAGAGTTTGCCGGTGTGCCAGAGGAATTCCAGCGCCGTCTTGTTCGGATGCCAGTTCCACCAGCCGCCGGACTTGTGATCGTCCGTCTTCAGCTCGCGCGACAGCACGGCGCCGCCGGACGCGATGCGCTCATAGGTCTCGTCGAACGCCTTGTCGAAGCCCTCCCCCTGCCACTTGCTCCAGCGCTCGAGGATCGACGCTTCCTTGCGGCGGAAACGGTGTTTCCAATAGCGGAAGAAGGCGCTCGGAATGATCGAGGCATCGTGCGTCCAGTGCTCGAAGAGATCGCCGTCCTTTTCCAGAAGCTCCGTCAGGTGCTCGCGCCGGTAGGTCTGGTTGCGCGAGAAGAGGATCTGGTGATGCGCCCGCTCGACGGTGGCGATGCTGTCCACCTGCACGAAGCCGATATCGTGGATGAGCTGCAACAGCCCCGCCTTGCCAAGCTGCCGGCCGGGCGATCCGCTGAGCCCCTGGCGGGCGAGGAAGATACGGCGGGCGTCGCTATTCGAAAGAAGAATCGTCATGCCGGATGATAGGCATATATTCTTGGTTTGTTCCACCCGTTTTCCGTGAGGTTGATCGCGGCCCGGAATGACGTCTCAACATTTTCTGCGGATTGTTCAACATAATTGCGGCAGGCCATCACAAAAACCCTTCGCACCTATCGATAAATTGCTTATAGGTCCTGCACCCATCCGCGAACCGGGGCCTTGCTCTTGGACATCGTCTTCTCCGCTGCCACGGTGGCCTATGGCAGCCGCACGGCGCTCCAGCCGCTGGATTTGCAGCTCTCAGAGCAACGCATCGGCGTCGTCGGCCTCAACGGCTCCGGCAAGACGACCATGGCGCGGCTGATCAACGGACTGGTCAAGCCGACCGCCGGCACCGTCACGGTCGGCGGGCTCGATACGGTCGGCGACGAGCAGGCGGCGCGCGGCAAGACCGGTTTCATCTTCCAGAATCCGCAGCACCAGATGATCCTGCCGATCCTGGCAGAGGACATCGCCTTCGGCCTGAAGAACCGCGGGCTCGGCAAGGCCGAGATCGCCGAGCGCACCGAGGCCGTGCTGGACCGTTTCGGCATTTCCCATCTCGCCCGCCGCCGCGTGCATGAGCTTTCCGGCGGCGAGACGCAGCTCGGCGCCATTGCCAGCGTGCTCGTCACCGGCCCGGAGCTTCTGATCCTCGACGAGCCGACCAACCAGCTCGACCTGAAGAACCGCGCGCTGATCGCACGCACCATTGCCGGCCTGCCCGAGCAGGTGCTCGTGATCACCCATGATCTAACACTGATCGAGGATTTCGATCGCGTTCTGGTGTTCCACGAGGGGCGGTTGGCGGCGGATGACCGGCCGACGGAGGCAATCCGCGCCTACCGGGAGATCGCGGCATGCTGAACGGGCTCGATATCGAGGGCAACTCGCCGCTACATCGCCTGCCGGTGCGCGCCAAGCTGATCGTGCTGTTTGCCGCCGCCATCGTGCTGTTCCTGCTTTCCGATCTGCGCCTGCTCGTGCCGGTACTCGGCCTTTCCGTGGCGCTCTATCTCTCCACGGGCATCGGCCTTGCCGAGGCAGTGCGGCGCACGCGCTTCGTGCTGTTCACCGTGCTGCTCGTCGCGGCGGCGAACTATCTCTTCCACTCGCCGCACGAGGGCGCCGTCGTCTTCTGCCGGCTTTCGACACTGGTGCTGCTGGCCGCCGCCGTGACGGCGACGACGGGCATTTCCGCTTTCATGGACGAGATCACCCGGCTGATCACGCCGCTGGAGCGATTCGGTTTCGTGCGGGCGGCGGATGTCAGCCTCGCGGTCGGCCTCGTCATCCGCTTCGTGCCGGAGATTTTTGCGCGCTACGGCGAGATTTCAGCCGCGCACAAGGCGCGCGGTCTGCCGGTGCGGCCGCTCACCACGCTCGTTCCGCTCATCATCCTGACGCTGAAGGACGCGGACACGATCGCCATGGCGATTGACGCGCGCGGCTTTCGGCGTCAGTAAGAATTCGACCCAATTTTGTCCAACAGGAATCCCGACATGAAAACCAGAGACATCGTCCTCATCGCCCTCTTCGCCGCGATCATCGTGGTGCTGGGCCTGCTGCCGCCGATCACGCTCGGCTTCATTCCGGTGCCGATCACCGCGCAGTCGCTCGGCGTCATGCTGGCCGGCTGCATTCTCGGCGCCAAGCGCGGTGCGATCGCCGTGCTGCTCGTGCTGCTGCTCGTCGCCATCGGCCTGCCGGTGCTTTCTGGCGGCCGCGGCGGCCTTGCGGTCTTCGCCGGCCCGACGGGCGGCTACCTTATCGGCTGGGTCTTCGGCGCCATGGTCTGCGGCCTCATCGCCGAGCGCCTTGTCAGGGAAGAGCAGCCGGAACTGTCGCAGTTCCTGTCCTTCCTCACCGCTTCGGCCATCGGCGGCATCGTCGTCGTCTATCTCTTCGGCATGCCTTGGCTCGCCTATATGAGCGGCAAGGCCTTCCTCGAGACGGCCGTCGCCTCGCTCATCTTCCTGCCGGGCGACCTCGTCAAGGCCTTCGTCGCCATGCTGGCCGGCCGCGCCGTGCTGGCGGGCTATCCGCTTCTGCCGCAGCGCGCCTGAGCCGATGCCGCTTTCCGGCGCCCTCGAACGGCACGCCGCCCGAAACCCTGAAAACCCGGCCTTCCATCTGGACGGCCGGGTTTTGTCCTACGGCGCGCTCTGCGCGACGGCACGGCGCGTGCACGCCAGCTTCTCCGCGATGGCGCCGGACGGCCAAAGCAGCATCGGCCCGGAAAACAGGCTGATCGCGCTCGTCACCGGCAATCATGCGCTCTTCCCCGCCGCCTTCGTCGCCGCGACATCCGGCCCTATGTGTGCCGCGCTCATCGATTCGCATCTGCCTGAAGCCACCCGGCAGCGGCTGCTCGACAAGATCGATCCCGACCTCATCGTCACAGCCGAAGGCGACGAACTTCGGATCACAGATCCAAGACGGGACGTTTCCGAAATCGTCGCGGAGCAGGCGCAAGCGACCGACCCGGCCTTGGCCGAGGGCCAGGCGGATGCGCCTTTCCTGATCGTCTTCACCTCGGGCACGACGGCCGATCCCAAACCGATCATCCGCGACCGCAGGTCCTGGCGCATCAGCCTCGCCACCGGGGCGCCGTTCTTCGGTATTACGGCGCAGACCAGCACCTATGCTCCCGGCCCCCTCGCCCACGGGCTTGCGCTCTATGCCATGACGGAATGCCTGCTGGCCGGAGCCACCTTCCATTCCACCCGGCATTTTGACGCGCACGCCGCCCTGAAGACGATCCGGCAGCACGCGGTGCAGCGCCTCGTTCTCGTTCCGACCATGCTGCGCCGGCTCTGCGAGGGCGCGCCGCTCAACGATGTCGCGGCCATCACCGTTGCGGGCGCGAAGCTCACGGCGGGCGATCACGCGCTCTGCGGCCGCCATTTTCCCCGGGCAGCGCTCAGGGAATATTACGGCGCCTCGGAACTCGGCTTCATCACCGCTACAGCGCCCGACGATGCCGCCTCGTCCACGGCCGTCGGCAAAGCCTTTCCAGATGTTGCGATCTCGGTGCTCGACGCAGCCGGCAATCCCCTGCCCGCGGGCGAAACCGGCACGGTCTTCGTCGAAAGCCCGCTTATCGCCACCGGCTATCTCGGGGCCGGCGACGGTGCGGGGCTGGCGCGGTTCGGGGCGCTCGCGACGGTCGGCGATCTCGGCTTTCTCGAGGCCGACGGCACCTTGCATCTGCTCGGCCGCGCCGGCGGCATGGTTCTGTCGGGCGGCAACAACATCTACCCCTCCGAGGTCGAGGCGGCGCT
>CBFGOD010000302.1:0-5824 GCA_965650295.1 uncultured Shinella sp.
CGACGACGCCCCCGTCGAGCGCCGGCGACGCGGCGGCGGGCGCGGTGCAGAACGCACGCGGCGCACACCGGCCACCTCGAAATATCTCAATCTCGTCAACACGACGGCCAAATCCACGGTGCTGTCGGACGATGCGCTGGAGGCCGTCCACCAGGCCTCGCTGACCATCCTCGAAGAGATCGGCATGGATGTCATCCTGCCGGAAGCGCGCGACCGCATGAAGGCCGCCGGCGCCGACGTGACGCCGGGCACGGACCGCGTGCGCTTCGACCGCGGCCTCATCATGGACATGATGGCCTCCGTCCCCTCGGGCTTCACGCTGCATGCCCGCAACCCGATGCGCAACGTGGAGATCGGCGGCAACAACCTCGTCTTCGCGCAGATTGCCTCCGCTCCCTTCGTGGCAGATCGCGACGGCGGCCGGCGCGCCGGCAACCAGGACGACTTCCGCAAGCTGGTGAAGCTCGCGCAGTGCTATGACGTCATCCACACGACGGGCGGCTATCCGGTCGAACCGATCGACATCCACGCCTCGATCCGCCATCTCGATTGCCTGTCGGATATGGTGAAGCTGACGGACAAGGCGTTCCACGTCTATTCGCTGGGCAAGCAGCGCAATCTCGACGGGATCGAGATCGCCCGCATCGGCCGCGGCATTTCCATGGAGCAGATGGAGCGTGAACCCTCGCTCTTCACCATCATCAACACCTCCTCGCCACTGCGTCTCGACGGACCGATGCTGCAGGGCATCATCGAGATGTCTTCGCGCAACCAGGTCGTGGTCGTGACCCCCTTCACGCTGGCGGGCGCCATGGCGCCGGTGACGATCGCCGGTGCCATCGTGCAGCAGAACGCGGAAGCGCTCGCCGGCATCGCCTTCACGCAGATGGTGCGCCGTGGCGCGCCGGTCATGTATGGCGGCTTCACCTCGAATGTCGACATGAAGACGGGGGCGCCGGCCTTCGGTACGCCGGAATATATGAAGGCGGTCATTGCCGGCGGCCAGCTCGCCCGCAAGTACAACATCCCCTACCGCACCTCCAACACCAATGCCTCCAACACGCTGGATGCGCAGGCCGCCTATGAATCGGCCTTCTCGCTCTGGGCGCTGACGCAGGGTGGCGGCAATTTCATCATGCATTCGGCGGGCTGGAGCGAGGGCGGCCTGACGGCGTCCTTCGAAAAATTCATCCTCGACGTCGACATGCTGCAGATGGTGGCGGAATATCTGACGCCGCTCGATGTCAGCCCCGACGCGCTCGGCCTCGACGCCGTGCGTGACGTCGGCCCCGGCGGGCACTTCTTCGGCACGCCGCACACGCTGGCGCGTTACGAGACGGCCTTCTATTCGCCGATCCTCTCGGACTGGCGCAATTTCGAGACCTGGACGGAAGCCGGCCGGCCGACGACCTACGACCATGCCAACCGGGTCTTCAAGGAAAAGCTCAACACCTACGAGAAGCCGCCGCTCGACCCTGCGATCGAGGAGGAGCTTGATGCCTTCGTTGCGCGCCGGAAAGCAGAGGGGGGTGTGCCCACCGATTTCTAACAGGAATTTAATGAAATCGCCCGGAAACAACCATCTTCGCGGTGAATTTATAGGGTGTCCGAGCATTCATGACCGATAGGCGGTCATCCCCGGATCAGGACAAAGACCATGTTTTCGTTGAAGACAGCAATCACCACCAGCCTCATCGCGCTGACCGTGGCAGGCACCACGCTTGCAACCACATCGCAGGCCGAGGCCCGCAACCGCTTCCTGCCCGGCCTCGCCGCCGGCTTCATCGGGGGAGCCCTCGTGGCGGATGCTTTGCAGCCGCACTACTATGCGCCGCCAGTCTATCGCCCGGTTTACCGACCCTATGTCGTCGTCAACAACTATCCCGTCTGCCATGTCGTCTGGCGTCAAAACGCCTGGGGTGACCAATACAGGGCACGCGTCTGCCATTGACGCCTTGCGCTGATGTCAAACGGGCAGGCTTTTGCCTGCCCGCGCCGTTTCACACCACTTTCATTATCAGCGCTCGATAGCCGCCTGCACTGAGGAAATCAGTTTGTCCGTCGGAAGGTTCGAGAAGTTCTTGTCGATCTCCGCCATGGTGAGCGTGCGGGATTTGTCTGAGAGCTTGCTGCGCAGATCCCCGAGCGTCTGGGGCGCGGCGCAGACCACGAGCCGATCGAAAGCGCCCTCGGCGGCATAGCCATCGATCAGGCCGGCGACTTCGGCGGTAAACTTCTGCTGCTCTTCCCGAACCGGATCACTTGAATATTCCATGGCGGAACGACCGTGGCCGACGGAGGAATGGCTGCGGCCGGGCTTGTCGGCCATGATGTCCTGCGCCTTCTTCGGTTCCCAGCGAAAGACCTCCTGCTCCGGGCTCTGTTGGCCATCCTTCAGCAGGTTCACCCCCTTGAGCAGGCGGGCCTGGTTGCCGTCGGCGGCGAGAATCCAAGTCGTAGCGGTCATGTTTCACTCCCGTAGCGAGGTTGTGGATTGGCAGCTGTTCTGCCTTCGAAAGCATCCAACAGGGTTGTGGCAGGATGCGCATTGACCCAACGCAACGACCCGCGGCAAGTTCCGGGTGGCCATGATCACGAAGCTGTTGGAAAGCATTTTCCGCCCCTATGCGCTTGCCGATACGGCCCGCTAGGGTACCGCCGACGACAGGAGATCCCATGGCCGAACCCCTGAAAAACCTGCTGCATCCCGGACTGGTGACGGACATGGCCGGCCATCTCTCCCGCGTCGCGCCCGATTTCGACGCCGGCCGCTTCACGGCACTGGCAACCGACGGCATGGACACGCTGGAACTGATGCAGCGCGCCGAGCGGATCAAGGATGCGCTGACGCAAACGCTGCCCGCCGATTATGCCGCTGCCGCCGATAGTCTGCGCAAGGCGCTCCCGGCGGAAGGCAAGCCGGGTCTTTCCGGCTGGGCGCTGCTGCCGGTCAACCAATTCGTCTCCGAACACGGTCTTGAGCATTTCGACCTGTCGCTTGCACTTCTAAAAGCGCTCACACCGCATTTCACCGCCGAATTCGGCATCCGCCGCTTCATCCATATGCAGCAGGACAAGGCGCTGGCCGAAATCTCCGGCTGGATGACGGACGCCAACCATCATGTCCGCCGCCTTGCCTCGGAAGGCACGCGCCCGCGCCTGCCCTGGGCGATGCGCCTGCCGGCGCTGGTCAAGCAGCCTGCGCCGATCCTGCCGATCCTCGTCGCGCTCCTCGACGACCCCGAGGATTACGTCCGCCGCTCCGTCGCCAACAGCCTGAACGATATCGCCAAGGACCACCCTGCCCTCGTCGCCGATTTCGTGGAGCTCCATATCGATGGCGCCTCCACAGAGCGGCGGCAATTGCTGCGCCACGCTTCGCGCACGCTGCTCAAGAAGGGCGATGCCAAGGCGCTCGCCAATTTCGGTTTTGCCGCTGCGCGCGGCATCGAGACGCGCCTGATCGTCACGACACCCGTCGTCACCTTCGGCGACAAGCTTGGCTTTTCCATCACCGTGAGCAACGAGGACACGGAACCGCAGCGGATGATGATCGACTACGCGATCCATCACGTGAAGGCGAACGGCACGCTGGCGCCGAAGGTTTTCAAGTGGAAGACGGTGGACCTGCCGGCAGGCGGGCGCCAGTCGATCGACAAGGACCATGCGATCCGCGCGATCACCACGCGCGTCTATTATCCCGGCACGCACCGCATCGACATCCTCATCAACGGCACGGTTTCAGCGTCCGTCGACTTCGAATTGCGCATGGATTGAGCGGCCGCCCTTTCGCACCTGCGAAAGTAGCACTTGACTTTTGGGCGCAAAACAACGACATGAGCCGCAGCGTCGCCCTTCGGCCGCCGCGTGAGCGAGCCAGCGATTTCCCTGTACGGGATGCCAAGAAGGACAAGCGCAAGAGACGATCCGCCTCCCATTTTGCGGATGACTGCGCCGACGATAGCCAACCAACCCACAAGTTCCCAATTCACGCGGGGTTCTTGACGCCAGACGAAACCGGAAGCGCATGGTGCGTTCCGGCGATACCTGTTTGGCGCCCCGAAAGGTATTTGACTTGACCACTTTCCACGACCTCGGCCTCTCGCAGACCATCGTCGCCACCCTTTCCACACTCGGCTTTGAAAAAGCGACGCCGATCCAGGAAAAGGCCATCCCGCTCGTCATGGAAGGCTCCGACCTGATCGGCCTTGCCCAGACCGGCACCGGCAAGACGGCCGCTTTCGGCCTGCCGATGATTGAAAAGCTGCTCGCCGACCCGCGTCGTCCCGACCCGCGCAACATCCGCGCCCTCATCCTCGCGCCGACCCGCGAACTGGTGAACCAGATCGCCGACAATCTGCGCGACTTCGTGAAGAAGACGCCGCTGCGCGTCGTCACCGTCGTCGGCGGTGCGTCGATCAACAAGCAGTCGGAAATGCTGAACCGCGGCACCGACATCCTCGTCGCCACCCCCGGCCGCCTGCTCGATCTCGTCGCCCGCAAGGCCGTGACGCTGACGCAGGCCCGCTACCTCGTGCTCGACGAAGCCGACCAGATGCTCGACCTCGGCTTCATTCATGATCTGCGCAAGATTTCGAAGATGGTGCCGAAGAACCGCCAGACGCTGCTCTTCTCGGCCACCATGCCGAAGCTGATCGGTGAGCTGGCCGGCGAATATCTCGTCAACCCGAAGAAGGTCGAAGTGACGCCTCCGGGCAAGGCCGCCGACAAGGTGGAGCAATATGTCCACCACGTTCCCGGCAAGGACCAGAAGGCGCAGATCCTGCGCAAGACGCTCACCGACAATCCGGATGGCCTGTCGCTCGTCTTCTCGCGCACCAAGCACGGTGCCGAAAAGCTGATGAAGCATCTCGAGCATATCGGCTTCAAGGCCGCCTCGATCCACGGCAACAAGAGCCAGGGCCAGCGCGAACGCGCGCTGAAGGCCTTCCGTGACGGCGAAATCCGCGTGCTCGTCGCCACCGACGTCGCCGCCCGCGGCATCGACATTCCCGGCGTCACCCATGTCTATAACTACGACCTCCCGGAAGTGGCGGACGCCTACGTCCACCGCATCGGCCGCACGGCCCGCAACGGCCGCGATGGCATCGCGATCGCCTTCTGCACGCCGGACGAAGCGCATCTGCTGCGCGACATCGAAAAGCTGATGGGCATCCAGATCACCGTCGCCAGCGGCGAAGCGCCCGCCGTCGTCACCGCCGGTCCCGGCGGCAAGCGCAAGCCGCGCAGCGGCAGCGGCCATCGCGCCAGCCAGGGCCGCGCCGGCCAGCGCCCGCCGCGCAAGCCGTTCGGCGAGGGTTCTCAGGCAGGTTCCGAAGGCGGCGCACCGTCCGCCGGCAAGCGCGCCCATGGCGGCCGCCCGCCGCAGAAGCAGGGCGAGCGCCAGAACCGCAACCACGGCGGCGGCAACGGCCAGGGCCGCCCGCAGAACCACGGCAAGCCGCGCCGCTCGGAAGGCCAGCGCCGCGAACAGGCGTGATCGAATAATCATCGCATGAGAAACGGCGGGCTTCGGTCCGCCGTTTTTGTTTGCTCAGGCCGCTTTGCGGTTGGTGAGATAGACCCCGACCACCGAGATCGTCGTGCCCAGGATCATCGGGATCGTCAGTTCCTCGCCGAAGATCACGGCCGCCTGCAAGGCGGCGATCGGCGGCACCAGATAGATCAGCGACGCCGCGCGCGAAACCTGGCCGCGGCGCAGCAGATAGAGCAGCAACAGGATCGCGCCCATCGAAATGCCGAGCACCGCCCAGGCGAGCAGCGCCACGAAGGTCAGGCCGAAATCGACATGCAAGTTCTCCAG
>CBFGOD010000303.1:0-5810 GCA_965650295.1 uncultured Shinella sp.
CGATGCCGGCGGCGGCGAGATACTGGATGACTGGCGCGCCGAGCCAGCCCGCGCCGACGATCAGGACATTCGCTGCCTTCAGCTTCAGCTGGCCGGCGCCGCCGATCTCGGCGAGCACGATATGGCCGCGGTAGCGGTCGATTTCTTGCGGGCTCAGCGGATCGGTCATGCCAGAATGCCTCCGTTCGAGACGGTGAGGAATTGCGCCCGGTCACCGAGCGCATCGAACATCGACCGGTCCGTGCCGGTCATGAAGGACTGGCCGCCGAGTGCGTCGACCCGGTCGAACAGCGCAGCGCGCCGGCCCTCGTCGAGATGGGCGGCGATCTCGTCGAGCAGCAGCACCGGCGCATGGCCGGTCATGCTGGCGACAAGCCCGGCATGGGCAAGGATAAGACCGATCAGCAGCGCCTTCTGCTCGCCCGTCGAGCAGCGCTCGGCCTCCATGTCCTTCTCGCGGTGACGGATCAGCAGGTCGGCGCGGTGCGGGCCGTCGAGCGTGCGGCCGGCGCTCGCATCGCGGTAGCGCCCGCTTTGCAGCATGTCGAGATAGATCTCCTCGATCTCATAGGCCGGGCGCTGCCATTCGTCATCGAGGAAGCCGGAGAGGCGCAGCGTGGCGGAGGGGAACGGCCCGTCGTCGCGGGCGGCCTCCACCAGGCCGGAGAGCAGGCTGACGAGTTCGTGGCGGGCATGCGCCATGGCGATGCCGAGTTCGGCCATCTGCTTTTCCAGCGCCGTCAGCCAGGCGGGATCGGACCGGTGGTCGGACAGAAGCCGGTTGCGGCCGCGCATCGCCTTTTCGAAATCGGCGGCACGACGGCCGTGTTCGGGATCGAGCGACAGCACCAGCCGGTCGAGGAAGCGGCGGCGATCGGCCGAAGGGCCGGTGAAGAGGCCATCCATGGAGGGCGTCAGCCAGACGACGCGCAGGTGATCAAGCAGTTCATCGACGGTTTTTGCCGACGTGCCGTTCAGGCGCAGTTTTCGCGCCTGCCCCTCTTCGCCGCCTTCCGTGCCGGTGCCGATATCGACCTCGCCCATCATGCCGTCGAGCGTGGCGAAGACGGAGAAGCCGCCATCGCTGCCGGCGCGCGGCACATCCGCATAGGCGGCGCGGCGAAGACCCCGGCCGGGCGACAGGAAGGAGACGGCCTCCATGAGGTTCGTCTTGCCCGCGCCGTTCTGCCCGGTCAGCACGACATGCCGGCCGTCAAGCGACAGCGACAGGCCCGCATAATTGCGGAAATCCGTAAGCTTGAGGCGGGAGAGGGAAACCTTGTGCGGCATGGTTCGAGAGCTAGAGCATTTTTCCGCGAAGGGGAATCATTTGTCGGCGCATTCTGCCGGGAGCAACAGAAAGATGGGGTTGCGAGCGCGCTGCATCAACATCGCGGGCGCCCTGCGGGACACGAAGGCGTGAAGCCGGTTGCCTGCCCGGGCGCGAGCGGGTAATCCAAAACTCCCGCCGCGCTTAGCGCCTCCCCTCCCGGCCAGCAGGTTTTCATCTTGTCCTCTTCAGCACGTCCCGTTTTCGACCGCAGCTTTTCCGCCTTCCTGTTCGACATGGACGGCACGATCATCAACTCCATTCCGGCGACCGAACGCGTCTGGAGCAACTGGGCGCGCAAACACGGGCTCGATGTCGCGACCTTCCTGCCCACCATGCATGGCGTGCGCGGCATCGATACGATCACGCGGCTCGGCCTGCCCGGCGTCGATCCGCTTGCCGAAGCGAAAGAGGTCGAGCGGGCGGAGATGGAGGATGTCGAGGGCATCGTTCCCATTGCCGGTGCCATCGAATTCCTCTCGGCGCTTCCGATGGGCCGCTGGGGCATCGTGACCTCGGCGCCGGTGGCGCTCGCCCACCGCCGCCTTGCTGCGACCGGCATTCCGCTGCCAACGGTCATCGTCACCGCCGATGACGTGACGAAGGGCAAGCCGGCACCGGATGGCTATATCCTCGGCGCCAAGCGCCTTGGCTTCGATCCGGCCGATTGCCTGGTTTTCGAAGACGTGCCGGCCGGCATTCTGGCCGGCGAAGGGGCCGGCGCCCATGTGGCCGTGATGACGGCGACGCATCACCATCCGATCGAAACCAGCCATCCGCTGCTGAAGAGCTATGAGGGCGTGACATCCGAGGTGGATGCCGACGGCAAGCTGCGCCTTCTGCGCACAGCCGGCTAAGGACTATGCGGCCGGCCGTGTGACGATGCCGGCCAATACCGTATCGACCACGGCATCGATCTCCGCGTCGGTCACGTCGAGCCGTTCCGTCAGCAATCGGCCCCAGGCGAAGCTGGAGAGCAGTTCCGTGGTAAGTATGGGGTTCACATCCGCCCGGACTTCGCCGCGCGCCTGAGCCCTCTCGATGATCTTGCCGCTCTGGCTGCGACGGTCGGCCATATAGGCCGAAAGCGCCGCCAGCGCGTCGCGATCGCCCTGCGCCTTCGCCACCACGCAGCGAAACACTTCGCCGCCCGTGCCCTCCCGCCAGGTCGCCAGGATGCCCGTCAGATAGGCGCGCAGGTCTTCACGGATGTTGCCCGTATCGGGGAAGATGAAGCTTGTGCGCTTGCGGCAATGATAGACATTCGCCATGGTCTTCGTCGTCTCGCCCTTCGTGCAGAAGCGGTTCTCCAGCTTCTTCCTGCGCTCGGCATGAAAAAGCCGGGGTGTTTCCACCCCGGCTTCGTTTTGGTTTCATTTTTTATCGCGTTCTCCGACGCCGAAGCGAAATCGCTTCGGCTGGAAATGCTCCTGAAGACGATCAGCCTTCGAAAAATTCCTTCATCCGCGCGAAGAAACCGGCGGATTCCGGATTGTTGTCCTTCGAGGAGATTTCCTCGAATTCCTTGAGCAGTTCACGCTGGCGCTTGGTCAGCTTCTGCGGCGTCTCGATCTGGATCTGGATATAGAGATCGCCGACCTGGTTGGAGCGCAGCACCGGCATGCCCTTGCCCTTCAGGCGGAACGGCTTGCCGGCCTGCGGGCCCTCCGGCACCGAGACGCGCGACTTGGTGCCGTCGAGCGTCGCGACGTCGAAGGTCCCGCCAAGCGCCGCCGTCGTCATCGAGATCGGCACGGCGCAATAGAGATCCGCCCCGTCGCGCTGGTAGAATTCATGCGGCTTGACCGACAGGAAGATATAGAGATCGCCCGCCGGACCGCCGCGCACGCCAGCCTCGCCCTCGCCCGAGAGGCGAATGCGCGTGCCATCCTCGATGCCGGCCGGGATGTTCACCGACAGCGAGCGCTCTTCCGTGACGCGGCCGTTGCCGTGGCACTTGGTGCAGGGATCGGTGATCGTCTGGCCGCGGCCATGACAGGTCGGGCAGGTGCGCTCGATGGAGAAAAAGCCTTGTGCTGCGCGCACGCGGCCGGAGCCCTGGCAGGTGGCGCAGGTTTTCGGGCTGGTGCCGGGCTTGGCGCCCGTACCGGTGCAGACGTCGCAGGTGATCGACGTCGGCACGCGGATCTGCGCGGTCTTGCCGGCGTAAGCCTCTTCCAGCGAGATTTCCATGTTGTAGCGCAGGTCGCCGCCGCGCTCGCGCCCACCGGAGGAGCGCCGCTGGCGTCCGCCGCCCATCATCTCGCCGAAGATGTCCTCGAAGATGTCGGAGAAGCCGCCGCCCTGGAAGCCGCCGCCACCGCCGCCCATGCCGCCCTGCTCGAAGGCGGCGTGGCCGTAACGGTCATAGGCCGCGCGCTTCTGCGCGTCCTTCAGCGTCTCGTAGGCTTCGTTGACTTCCTTGAACTTCTGCTCGGCAGAGGCATCGCCCGGATTCTTGTCCGGATGATACTTCATCGCCATCTTGCGGAAGGCGCTCTTCAGCTCCTTCTCATCGGCGGTCTTGGAGACACCCAGCGTCTCGTAAAAATCAGCTTTTGCCATTTTCTCTCAAAGCCTTGTAAGCCTTTTCGACGGCTCGATGAATCTGAGGCGCCTCGCGAAGTTCTCTTTCGCAATTTCGGATATCATTGCGAAAACCCTTGATGCTGTTTTCAACAACATCGACAAGCATCAGAGAAACCTCGCCAGCGGAACCGAATGCCTTCTCCAGAGCGATTGCCGTGAATGCGAGAGATTCAGCGGCCATCTCACATTCTGAAACTTTCGCACCTCGCCGCACCCGCACATGAGCCCTGTCGACAACACGTCCTAAGCGGTCACCTGACAACGAAAGCGCCCTTGCATTCCTGCCTTTGATTGCAACTGCAATCTTGGCTTCCTCATTCAGCACAATCTCATACACAGGCCGCGGATTGAAGTCCGCGGCCTGTGTGACACCGGATACCATTGCTCCACCGAAAGCCAAGGCAGGAATAGCAACTATTCCCACACAATGACGTGGAGACATCGGCATCCCCTTATGCGGACTTCTTGTCGTCCTTGACTTCCTCGTAGTCGGCATCGACGACGTTGTCGCCGGCGTCACCGGAGGAAGCGGCTTCTTCAGCCTGCTGGGCCTCGTAGATCGCCTGACCGAGCTTCATGGAAACTTCCATGAGCGTGTTGGTCTTGGCCTTGATGTCTTCGGCATCCGGCTCGGAGGCCTCGACAGCGGTCTTGAGGTCGGCGATCGCGGTCTCGATGGCCTTGCGGTCATCTTCCGTGACCTTGTCGCCATATTCCTTGAGCGACTTTTCCGAGGAGTGGATCAGGCTTTCGGCCTGGTTCTTCGCCTCGACGCCCTCACGGCGCTTCTTGTCGTTCTCGGCATTGGCCTCGGCGTCCTTGACCATCTTCTCGATGTCGGCGTCGGAGAGGCCACCGGAAGCCTGGATGCGGATCTGGTGCTCCTTGCCGGTGCCCTTGTCCTTGGCCGAAACCTGCACGATGCCGTTGGCGTCGATGTCGAAGGTCACTTCGATCTGCGGCATGCCGCGCGGGGCCGGCGGAATGCCGACGAGGTCGAACTGGCCGAGCAGCTTGTTGTCGGCGGCCATTTCACGCTCGCCCTGCGAGACGCGGATGGTCACGGCCGACTGGTTGTCTTCGGCGGTCGAGAAGGTCTGCGACTTCTTCGTCGGGATCGTCGTGTTGCGCTCGATCAGACGGGTGAAGACGCCGCCCAGCGTTTCGATGCCGAGAGAAAGCGGGGTCACGTCGAGGAGCAGGACGTCCTTGACGTCGCCCTGCAGAACGCCGGCCTGGATGGCCGCACCCATGGCGACGACTTCATCCGGGTTCACGCCCTTGTGCGGCTCCTTGCCGAACAGCTGCTTGACGACTTCCTGCACCTTCGGCATGCGGCTCATGCCGCCGACCAGAACGACTTCGTCGATCTCGGCCGCCGTGACGCCGGCATCCTTGAGGGCTGCCTTGCACGGCGCGACGGTGCGCTGGATGAGGTCGTCGACCAGAGCCTCGAACTTGGCGCGGGTCAGCTTCATCGTCAGGTGCTTCGGGCCGGACGCATCCGCCGTGATGAACGGCAGGTTGATTTCGGTCTGCTGCGAGGACGAGAGTTCGATCTTGGCCTTTTCGGCAGCTTCCTTGAGGCGCTGCAGAGCGAGCTTGTCGTTCTTCAGATCGATGCCCTGGTCCTTCTTGAACTCGGCTGCGAGATATTCGACGAGACGCATGTCGAAGTCTTCACCGCCGAGGAAGGTGTCGCCGTTGGTCGACTTCACTTCGAAGACGCCGTCGCCGATTTCCAGGACCGAGATATCGAACGTGCCGCCGCCAAGGTCGTAGACGGCGATGGTCTTGCCGTCCTTCTTGTCGAGGCCGTAGGCAAGGGCCGCAGCCGTCGGCTCGTTTATTATGCGCAGAACTTCGAGAACCTCGATCTTGCCGGCATCCT